>CAINLV010000013.1 GCA_903850565.1 uncultured Actinomycetes bacterium | reverse complement strand
CCAATAGCGATAGTGATCTAATACATTTCTACGATCTCCATTGGCAAATAGCTCCGGGTCGTAGTGATCTTCTGTCGGCCATGGTTCTGGCATTGGTCCAACTCCGACCACTGGATAGAACTCACCAGGTCCGATCTCTACTTTGCCCATTGGCGGTGGATTGGTCATGGAATATCAACTAGGAAGTTGGAAGCAGCATCAATTGCAGCTCGTTGATGGTCGGCTAATTCTTGACCAGGATAATTATTAACGGTTTCTCCAAACGGATCGGTCAATTTGTACGAACCAGAGAGTTCCTGTAAAACAAATAAACCACAGAAGGGAGAATATACGGCGTTGTAGCCACCTTCGTGCATCATGACGATTTTATTCTGACAAACTTCAGCTGCGACATCCATCAATGCTCGAGTCATTCTTTGGTAACCGGCAGCAGTGACCAACATTCTTCCTAATGGATCGAAAACACAGGAGTCGAATCCGGAAGATACGGCGATGAGATCGGGTTTGAATTTTCGGATTGCAGGGATGACTACTTTTTCAAATGCATATTCATATCCGCCATTTCCAGTTCCTGGTGGAAGCGGAATATTGATATTGCTTCCGAAACCTGCACCAGTGCCGCGTTCACTACGGTCGCCCGTGTGGTGTGGAAACAATCGGTCTTGGTGCATAGAAATAGTTAATACTTGGGGATCCTGTTCGAAAATATCTTGAGTTCCATTTCCATGATGAACATCCCAATCAACAGTGACGACACGTAGATGTGGATTTGTTTCTCTGGCGGCCAAGATAGAAATAGCTAGGTTTGAAAAGAGGCAGTAACCCATACCGCTATCGCGCAGGGCGTGATGCCCTGGCGGCCTAATGAGCGCGTAACCATTTTCGACTTCCCCGGCTAATATCGCCTTTGTTAATTCAATTGCCCCACCGGCGGCGATAGCGGCAATATCAAAAGCACCGCGAGCAAATGGCGTATCTAGATCGCCGCCATCCCCACCTAATCGAGTTGCCGATTGCTGCTTAATATTTTGGATGTAACCAGCCGTGTGAACCAGCGAAAGTTCGGCATCTGTTGCCGGCCGAGGTTCAATGCGATGGAGATCTTTGACCAACCCCGAGACGACGATTAATTCGTGAATACGCTTCTTAGTCTCGGCATTTTCATAATTAAAGTATGGCTGAAGTCCGGCCGCAGGGTCGCTAGGTTTATCCCCGGCAAAAGTGCCAGTATCGTGCCATCCGAAGATCTCGTGATAAACGTAACCAGTCCGCATAGCAGCACTTTAGAGGGGGTAGACGATGAATCGAAAGTCGTGGGTCCCTTCATACATTGCCTTGGGATTGGTATGGGGTTGTTCATTCATCTTTATTAAGTTGGGCTTGGAATTCCTGACTCCAATTGGAGTGGCTTTTGGACGATGTGCCTTAGGTGCAGTATCCCTGTTGATCATTGCAAAAGTTCGCAAAATACCCTTGCCCCGGGAGCGAAGCGTTTGGTTCAAGTTGTGGGTTGTATCGCTGTTACTCAACGTCATCCCCGGTGTTGCCTTTGCTTTCGCAGAAGTTCGCGTCTCCTCAATTTTGGCTGGGATTATCAATGCAGCTACACCCTTGATGACATTGATCGTCATTTTGATTGCGTTTCGCGAAGAACGACCCAAGCTATACCAGTTAGTCGGACTCCTTCTTGGCGGGGTTGGCGTCATGACCGTCCTTGGAATTTGGAATGGAATCGGTCATAACTCGACGGTCGGAATAATTGCTTTGCTCATAGCAGTAAGTTGTTATGGCGTTGCTTTTCCATATGCCCGCAAGTATGTCTCTCCGTTGGGAATGAAATCGGAAGCGCTGGCTGCTGCTCAGATAACGACAGGTGCCCTGACACTCCTACCGTTCTACCTAATTGATGGCGTCGCTAAAGATTATTATCGACCCGGACCAGTTTTTGCCATGCTGGCTTTAGGCATTTTGGGAACTGGCTATGCGTACATCTGGAACTTCTCTATTATTTCTCTTGCTGGAAGTTCGGTGGCTAGCACGGTGACTTATATGGCCACCATTGTTGCCGTTTTCGTTGGTTGGATATTTTTGGGAGAATCCATCTCCTGGAACCAGCCAGTCGGTGGGCTCTTGGTTTTGATTGGTGCAGCCGCATCACAAGGAAGATTTACTCGAAAGCGTGGTTAAGGTGTTGCGTCGCAAATTGATAGGAAGCGGAGCGATTTTTGCGCTCTTGCTTTCTAGTATGGCGCCGGCTCATGCCAACCTCATCCCCAAAACTTTTATTGCTTTTGCTAATTCTCCACTTTTGGCAAAGCCTGGAATTATTGTGATCGATCCCGCAACCGACCAAACCCTCTTTGCAAATCAACCCGATGCCCTGCGTGCCCCAGCATCAGTCCTGAAGTTGGTTTCAATGGCCACGGCGCTGCACAACTTGGGTGGTGCAACGGTATTTCACACTGGCATGTTCACTACTAATAAAAGCGATACTTATCTATTAGTAGGTGAAAGTGACCCTTGGCTGACCGCAAGTGATTTCGAAGCAAAGAAATACCATCGTGCTTTTTCGCCATCACTCATCAATGCCTTGTTAGCGGCTCACCCTGGTCAACGAACTTTTTCAATCGACTACGCTGGCGTTTACGGAAAAGATATTGCGATCATCAAGCGTTATTTTTCTGGCCGGGCAACTTTGAATTTTCACCTTCTTCCTTCAGTATCGGTTGCCAAGAAAGAAGCCGATATTAAGTTGGCCGGTATCGCATCGCCGACCTTGAACGAAATTGTGCAATTTACTCTGCTCTGGTCAGACAATGTCTTGGCCGATCGCCTGGCTCGGCTAGCTTCGAGATCACTTGGTTATGCCGGAGATGTTCAGGGAATTCAAGCCGCATTCGAAGAGACTTTGGCATATCTCGGCGTAGAGACCACAGGGTTAGATGTTAAAGATGGAAATGGGTTGTCTAAGGAGAACAGAATCTCCGTTCGGACGGTAGCTCAACTTCTACTACACATCAAAGAGGATCCGGAATTTAAAGTTATTTACGCAGGATTACCAGTGGCCGGAATTTCTGGAACCTTGAAATCTCGCTTCGTGACTGATTCGCCTAACGCCGTCGGTTTGGTTCGGGCCAAAACTGGTTGGATAAACGGAACCGTGAGTTTGGCCGGTTTTGTCACGGTAGGGCAGTCCCAGTATGTATTCACAGTTATTGCCGATCACATCAAGCAGACCGAATATTCCCGCCAGTTGGCACGGGAAACCATAGATAAAATGTTGGGAACAATTGCCAGACCAGCGATTAGTCAGTAACTTTCCTAATCTATGGACAATTCTGAGTACGCTGGCTCGGTGACGAAGTCCTTCTTTGCCCCCTACCTGGCGCTCATGAAATTGCGAGTTGTTGAACTTCTTCTCGTCACAACCCTTCCAGCCTTATTCTTGGCAGCGCAAAAGACTCCGCCGGTTGGGATAACGATCGCCACCTTGGTGGGTGGAACGCTGGCCGCAGGGGCAGCGAACGCCTACAACATGATCATCGAAGTGGATTCGGATCGTTTGATGGGCCGAACCTCTAAGCGCCCCCTAGTAAATGATGAAATCACAACGAAAGCTGCTCATGTTTTTGCAGCGCTCATCACCATTATTTCGCTGGCGATTTTTGCCATCTGGACCACCAAACTCGCAACCTTAATTACCGCAATCGCTATCGCTTTTTACGTCTTTGGATACACCATTGGCCTGAAGCGACGAACATCGCAGAACATCGTTTGGGGTGGCATAGCCGGTTGTTTGCCAGTTCTCATTGGTTGGGCTGCAATCACAAATTCACTTTCGCTGACCGCGTGGCTTTTCTTCTTCGTTATTTTCTTCTGGACCCCACCGCACTTTTGGGCTTTGGCCATTAAGTACCGAGATGATTACGCCGCGGCCGGAATTCCTATGCTCCCTGTCGTTGCCACCATGAAATCCGTTCAAAAGCAGATGTGGTTTCACACCGTCGGGATGATCATTACCTCTCTTGCGGTTTTATGGAGCGCCGATCTTCCAGTATGGACCTGGATTATTTCGGTGGTTTTGGCAGTTGGTTTTGGAGTCCAGTTAGTTCGCATTGATGGTCCAGATTCGGATAAATCTGCTGCGAAACTTTTTCAATGGTCCATTACCTACTTGAGTGTTTATTCACTTCTCTTGGTGGTTGCTGTACTTGTTAAGTAAGGCTGGCTAGTTGATCGCCTGATCTAAGTCTTTAATTAAATCAGATGAGTGTTCCAATCCAACCGAAAGTCGAACTACCGAATCAGTAATGCCCATTTGAGCTCTAAGTTCCGGATCTAGCCGACGGTGTGTAGTTGAAGCGGGATGAGTGATCAAAGATTTACTATCGCCCAAGTTATTTGAGATATCGATTACCTGTAATTTATCCATTACTTTAAATAGGGAATCGGTATCACCATTGAAGTCAAAGCTGATGGTGGTGCCGCCACCAATCATTTGGCGTCTGGTAATTTCATAATCAGGATGTGTTGGTAAACCAGGGTAGTTAACCGACTTTATTCGAGATTGCTTCGTTAAGAAATCTGCGACTACTGCGGCATTGTCATTCATTCGGTTTACTCGCAAGGAAAGTGTTTCCAAAGATTTGACCAACACCCACGCATTAAATGCACTTAACGTCGGGCCAGTGTGACGAATAAATGGATTGAGGGAACCTTGGATGTAATCAAAACTTCCAAGAATTGCTCCTCCTAAAACTCTTCCTTGACCATCGATATGTTTAGTGGCCGAATACATAACTACATCTGCGCCAAGTTGAAGTGGCTTTTGCAGGATGGGAGAAGCCATTACGTTATCAACAATCACAGTTGCTCCGACCTGATGTGCAATTTCGGAAACCATGGCGATATCGACAACTTCTAACATTGGATTAGTTGGCGTCTCCAGAAAAACTGCCTTTGTTTTTTGGCTTAGCGCACGTTGCCAATCTTCGGGATTATTGCCTCTGACAAATTCAACCTGAACGCCCCATTTAGGTAGGAACTCTGAGAGAACTACATAACATGAACTAAACATGGCGGCAGATGCAACCACACGGTCCCCGGCCTCAACTAAACAGGCGATAGAGGCAAACATTGCCGACATCCCAGAACCAGTTCCGACACAGAATTCGGCAC
Organism: uncultured Actinomycetes bacterium; assembly: GCA_903850565.1. Lineage (GTDB taxonomy): Bacteria > Actinomycetota > Actinomycetes > Nanopelagicales > Nanopelagicaceae > CAIMZW01. The sequence continues at coordinate 70,546 of CAINLV010000013.1, read as the reverse complement.
CTTCGATGGCAGCTAATCTATTTTCAAACATTGCCACAGTTGGGTTGGCGAACCTGCTGTAGAGAAAATGATCCACTTCATCGGTAAAGGAATGGACCGCCTGCTCGGCGGAATCATAGGTAAATCCACTAGAGAGGTAGAGCGCTTCGCTGGTTTCACCGAAACCGGATCTGGCTAAGCCAGCCCGAATCGCTTGGGTGTCCGGGTGCAATTCCCAGTTTGGCAGAGCTCCATCAGAATCTTGCTGATATCCCCAGGGGCGATGGCGATGTGTCATGGCGTAAGGATACTTGCTATGGTCAGGACATGGATTTCCCCGCAATATCTGTTTCTGACCTGACGAAAAATTACGGCAATCGAAGCGCGGTATCTCACGCTACCTTTGAAGTGCCCATGGGAACGGTCTGCGGCTTCGTTGGCCCTAACGGTTCTGGAAAAACAACAACTATTCGCATGATTTTGTCGCTTATTTCACCGTCCAGCGGTACTGGAACGGTCTTGGGGCACAGCATCAATCATCCAGAGAAGTACCTTCCTGCCGTTGGTGCAATGATCGAAGGCCCAGCTTTCTATCCAGCGCTTTCTGGTCGAGAAAACCTCAATGTTCTAGCAACTCTGGGTGGATTTCCAATTAGCAGAGTGCAAGGTTTGTTGGAGCAGGTGGGCCTTGGTGAACGCGGTGGAAGCAAATTTAAAACTTACTCATTAGGCATGAAACAACGGCTTGGTATCGCCGCGGCGCTCTTGCCCAATCCAAAATTACTTATCCTGGATGAACCCACCAACGGTTTAGATCCTTCCGGTATCCAGGAAGTTCGTGAGCTGATAATTGCGCTGGCAAAGTCGGGAACTACGGTTTTTGTTTCATCGCACTTGCTCAGCGAATTAGAGATGATCGCCGAATACATCGTGATGCTTCGTTTAGGTAAAGTAATTTTTGCAGGGAAGACAGCTGCGCTCCTAAGCCGACAAGCCGGCATCTTGGTAGCGCGACCAGAATATTCGGTTGACTTAGGAAAGATCGCAGAGATCGCCAAAATACATGGCCATGAAGTGACCATAGAAAATGGTGAAGCAAGAATCATCAGTGGATCTGAATGGTCGGCGCAATTAAATCGATTGGCTTTTGAGGCGGGAATAACTTTGGCTTCATTGACGGCAGTATCACCAACACTTGAAGAAACGTTTTTCGAAATGACAGGAGATTCACAATGATCCGTGTCTTTTTAGCAGAATCTCGAAAACTTCGTCGCCCTACTCTGGTCTTGTCGACCATCCTTGCAGTCGTTGGTTTAGAAGCTCTCTTTACCTCCCTGCTTTATTTGTTAATCAATTCCAGAGATGGAAATAGTCGTCGTGGCGAAACAATCAGCGCCAGCACCTTGTCATTGCCCAACGGTCTAGTTGCAGCTTTCAGTTCAACCGCAACACTCCTGGGTGTTGTTGCACTTTGTATTTTCGCGGCTCAAACTGCCCAGGAATATTCGCTAGGAACATTGCGCAATTTATTGGTCCGCCAACCTTCTCGAATGAAAATCCTTGGTGGAAAATATCTTTCGATGGCATTTTTTGCATTGATCATGGATCTTCTCGCGTTAATCGTTAGCGCCAGTATTTCATTTGGTCTAGCCGGCCATGCCCACGTGATCACAAAACTTTGGACTTCTCACACGGGATTGCATATTTTGGCGCAATCTTTTGGCAATGTTTTTCTTGCGACCTTGGGTTACGGCACTTTAGGAATGATCTTGGGATTATTGCTTCGCTCACCGATCAGTTCGGTGGCGCTAGGTTCGATCTGGGTCATTCTCATCGAGAGCCTGCTCACCCTCGTAGTCAAAGGAATAGACCGTTGGCTACCAGGGCAGTTAATCGGAACGGTAGGTGGCGGAGGCATGCCAGGGCTCAGTTATCAACGCGGATTACTTGTAGGTGGGATCTATTTGCTTGTGGCTGGGGCCGTTGTTGCCTACCTCTTTAAGCGTAGAGATGTATCCAATTAGCGACACTTTGCCAGTATTCATCTAAATTTAATTTTCACCCTTTACCCTTGGGACATTCCTTCCCTGGGGGTTCACTGATGTTCTTTAGTTTTGGCTCAAAATTTCTCGCGTCTTCCGCTTCTCCAAGCGCTAGGCGCAAGTTTTCAACGGTCGCACTTATAACAGTGGTTGCACTCACCTTTGGGGTCAGCGCTCAAAGCGCGCAAGCGAAAACCCGCAAACCAACCCTGGCTGAAATTTCTGCTGCCAAAGCAATCGAAGCGGCAAAAGCAGCTGCAGCTGCAGCTGCAACAAATCAGTTGCATTCGGCCACCGCCACATTGCAACAGTTAACGACAGTAGCTGACCAAACTCGAGCCAGATATCAACATGCGCAAACAGTTCTTGCCCAAGCAATTTCAGTTTCCAAAGCCGCCGCCGCACATGCTGCCATTACTCAAGCAGCTGTTATGGATGCCAACCGAACCATTGGAAAGATGGCGACCAACGCCTACATCATGGGTAGTGGATTTACCGATTTGGATTCGGTCTTACACGCCAACGGTCCTCAGGATTTAATTGATCGCCTTTCCACACTTAACTCACTGGGGGCAAACAATTCAACAGCGCTTAAGCGATTTGAGAATGCGTCGACAGCAGCAAAGGCGGCAAAAGCAGCAGCTGATAAAGCAAAGGCAGCACAGGTAATTGCAACTAATAAAGTTGCTTCAGCAAAAGCCGAAGCCGATGATGCAAAGGCAGCACAGGCAAAAGAAGTTGCTCGACTCTCTAGCGTTCAATCGCAATTGATGCAGGAATTGAGCAGCGCAAAACGAATTCGATTAACGCTTGAACAACAGCGTCAATTGGCACTTTTAGAAGAAGCCAATGCAAATATCGCAGCAAATACCAAAGGCCAAAAATCAGTCTGGCCGGATCGTGGATTTAAAGGACGGACCACGATTCGATCTACCGATTCCATCCGAGCTAAAGCAGTGGCTTATGCTCGTAAACAGGTCTTGGCCAGAAAGCCTTATGTTTGGGGCGCACAAGGTCCAAATTCATACGACTGCTCCGGTCTGGTCTATGCCGCGTACAAAGCGGCAGGTTTGGGATATCCAAATTGGTCCAGATTAAATGCCGCCCTCTACTTCGTGGATTCAATGCGAGTTCCACTTACCCAATTAATTCCTGGGGATTTACTTTTCTATTCTTATGACGGAACTGTAGGCAGCATTCATCACATCACCATTTATGCTGGAAATGGCATGATGTGGCAGGCCAATTCGCGTGCAACTGGCTTGACCTTCGCCAATATCTACAGCATCAAGGGCTTGATGCCTTCTGGCGGACGGGTTTAATTAACTAGAGTTAACCCATGAAAGCGATGCTGGAAGTTCGTCGCCTTCTAAAACCATGGCTTGAAGAAGTTAGCGCTGGTGATGTTCTACTAGTGGGCTGTTCTGGCGGAGCTGATTCCTTGGCACTTGCTTACGCCCTCTTCCATGAAGCCAGAAATCTCGCCCTTTCGGTAATTCCAATAGTGATTGATCATGGGCTACAAGAGAATTCTGATCTTGTGGCTCAAACTGTTCGCGAGCGCTTATCGAAGATCGGCTATCCAAAAGTGGAAGTCATTCGAGCTACTGTTGATATTACCGATGGCTTGGAGGCCTCGGCTCGTCGAGCCCGGTTTGCCATCTTCGCCGACGCCTTAGAGCGACATAATGCCAAACTTCTCTTTCTGGGACATACCCAAGATGATCAGGCCGAAACCGTACTTTTAGGTCTGGCCCGAGGTTCTGGTACTAAATCTTTAGCTGGGATGGCCCAACGCAATGGCCAATTCATCCGCCCCATGCTTACCGTGTCTCGAAGCCAGAGCGTTCAGGCCTGCCAAGAGGCAGAGCTGGAGGTCTGGGATGATCCACATAATCACGACCCCTCCTATCTACGCGTCCGAGCCCGGCGCCATGTCTTGCCAATACTTGAGGCGGAGTTAGGACCTGGAATCGCGGCAGCGCTGGCCCGAAGCGCCAAGATCCTTCGGGAAGATTCAGAGGCGCTTGATGGTTGGGCAGATATGGTCTTTGCCGAACTTTCCACATCTGACTCAGCAATCCTGCCGATTGCCACAGTTGCCGCCCTACCCGCGGCAGTTCGAGCCCGAGTTCTGCGCTTGGCTATCTATCACGCGGGAGCACCTTCGGGAAGTATCAGCGCAGATCACTTAGCTCCAGTTGAGGCCATGGTCACGGCTTGGCGGGGTCAGGGCGAAAGCTCCTTACCCGGCGGGGTCAAGGTGGTCCGAAAGTCCCAGAAATTGGTGATTTCCAAGGATGCACCCAGTTAGCCCAAAATCGGCGGAACTGAGATTTCCTAGGTATTACCTAGACTAAGCCCCATCTGACATCAATTTCCATCTAAGTAAAAGTATCAAGGAGCCTCGTGGACCTAAGCACCGCCGGAAGCGATATCGAAAGAGTTATCGTCACCCAAGAAGAGATTCGTGCCCGCCTTCAGGAACTAGCCCGCCAAGTGGAAAAAGATTACGAAGGAAGAGAGTTACTTTTAATCGGCGTCCTCAAAGGCGCAGTTATGACCATGGCAGATTTTGCGCGCTCGCTACAACGCCATATTGAAACTGACTGGATGGCAGTTTCCTCCTATGGTTCCGGAACTAAATCCAGCGGAGTCGTCCGAATCTTGAAAGATTTAGATCGTGACATCCTTGGAAAAGAAGTTTTAGTAATCGAAGATATCGTCGACACTGGCCTGACCTTGGCCTGGTTAAAATCAAATTTGGAATCCCGCGGAACTAAAAGCGTAGAAATCTTGACCATGCTTCGTAAGCCAGATGCAGCCAAGGTTGAAGTCGATGTTAAATATGTTGGTTTCGATATTCCATCAGATTTCGTTGTCGGGTACGGCTTGGATTTTAATGAAAAATATCGAAATTTAGATTTCATTGGTGTACTTGCTCAACACATGTATTCCTGATCTGAACATTAATAAGAAGTACTAGACCGGTTCAACGACAAGGCAAGAAGGAAGAGATAACGCGTGGCTGAGAAGAAGTTAAAAATGCAGAAACCGAAGATGCGCAAGATTATGCGCGGTCCATTGTTTTGGATCATTCTTGCGCTAATCGTTATCAGTGTTTTCGGTCGCATTTCTGGAAGTGGAAATCAATTTGTCAAGGTTGATACCTCAACCATTTTGGCGAAAATTTCTAGCAATAATGTGGAATCAGCACTTGTCGTTGATAAGGATCAGAAGATTCAAGTAATTCTCAAATCGGGTCAATTTGTAAAAGGCTCTTCGCGATTAGAGGCTTCCTATGTCACCGGACAAGAGCCATCAATTATTGAACTCTTGACCAGCAATCCACCACCAAAGGCATGGAATGTAAAAGTTCCAACAACTTCATTGCTGGTTTCCATCTTCTTTAGCTTTGCGCCGATACTTCTGATCGGTTTCCTATTGCTACTTTTCATGAGCAACGCTCAAGGTGGCAATAAAGTATTTTCTTTCGGTAGGTCCAAGGCAAAATTGCAGACCAAGGAAACTCCGAAAAATACCTTTGCCGATGTGGCAGGTGCCGATGAAGCAGTAGCCGAACTCCGTGAAATCAAGGACTTTTTAGCTGACCCGAAGAAATATCAAGATATTGGGGCCAAAATTCCTAAAGGCGTCTTGCTTTACGGCCCTCCGGGAACTGGCAAGACTTTGCTTGCGCGTGCCGTTGCCGGTGAGGCTGATGTCCCGTTCTATTCGATTTCTGGCTCTGAATTTGTGGAGATGTTTGTTGGAGTGGGTGCGGCACGAGTTCGCGATTTATTCGTACAAGCAAAAGAGAATGCGCCAGCAATTGTTTTTGTTGATGAAATTGATGCCGTAGGTCGACAACGCGGTGCCGGACTTGGCGGAGGCCATGACGAGCGCGAACAAACCCTCAACCAGCTCTTGGTTGAGATGGATGGTTTCGAGGCCAATGGCCAAGTTATCTTGATCGCTGCCACTAACCGTCCAGATGTATTGGATCCAGCATTACTTCGCCCGGGCCGTTTCGATCGCCAGATTCCGGTAGATCGTCCGGACCTTAAGGGCCGCACGGCAATTCTTGAAGTTCATGCAAAGGGTAAGCCGCTTGCTAAAGATATTGACCTCAGTGCTTTCGCAAAACGAACTCCTGGATTTACTGGAGCCGATCTTGCAAATGTTTTGAATGAGGCGGCGCTTTTAACCGCTCGAGAGAATAATAAAATCATCACTGAGATGGCGTTGGATGAAGCCATCGACCGCGTTATGGCTGGACCACAACGCAAGACTCGATTGATGACCGAAGAAGAGCGAAGAATTACGGCATATCACGAAGGTGGTCATGCATTGGTAGCCCATGCACTTCCACATACAGATCCAGTTCATAAGATAACCATCATGCGAAGAGGTCGTGCCCTTGGTTACACCTTGGTCTTGCCGGATGAAGATCGGTACGCCACCACCAGAAATCAAATGTTGGATCAACTCTCCTATTCCTTAGGTGGTCGTGCCGCCGAAGAATTAATTTTCCATGACCCAACTACCGGTGCATCTAACGACATTGAAAAGGCCACCAACTTGGCACGTGCCATGGTTACGCAATACGGAATGACTGAGCGCATTGGTGCAATTAAATTGGGTACCAGCGACAGTGAACCATTCCTTGGCCGAGATTATGGACATCAACGAGATTACTCCGAAGAAATTGCTGCAGTAGTCGATAATGAAATTCACGATCTCATTAAGAATGCCCATCAAGAGGCGTTCGACATTTTGGTGGATAACCGAGAAATTCTGGATCAGTTGGTCCTTGAATTGCTAGAGAAAGAAACGCTCCTCAAGAATGAAATTGAGAGCATCTTTGCTCAGGTAAAGATGGTTTCACCACGACCAGCCTGGACCGGTTCACCAAATCGAACACCTTCGACACTTCCTCCAGTTGGACTTTCGCCAGCTAACTCCATTGCTAAAGCCGCTGAACTTGCAGCAGAAGCAGCAAAACCAGCACGCAAGCCTCGGAAGAAGGCAGCGCCAGCAAGTGAGTGAAATCAATTCAGTATCGATGGGACCGCATGACGGTCGAGCTCGTGCTGAATTTGATGAGGAGCGGGCACAACGGGCCATAACGGAGTTGTTGTTGGCAATCGGGGAAGACCCATCTCGAGATGGACTAATCGATACACCAGCCCGCGTCGCCAGAGCGTTAAAGGAAAACTTCGCAGGTCTGTGGCAATCACCCGAAGAAGTCCTTTCCACAACTTTTGATATCGGTCATCGCGAATTAGTTTTGGTTCGCGATATCGAAGTTTTTTCCCATTGCGAACATCACCTCACGCCATTTCATGGTTTCGCACACATTGGGTATATCCCTGGTGCTTCTGGTCGAATAACAGGATTATCGAAGTTAGCCAGGCTGGTAGATCTCTATTCCAAAAGGCCTCAGGTTCAAGAACGACTGACCTCTCAAATCGCGGATGCCCTAGTAGAAGTTCTCGCTCCGGCCGGAGTCATCGTGGTTATCGATTGCGAACACTTATGCATGTCGATGCGTGGTGTTAAGAAATCGCAAGCGCGGACAACTACAAGTGCAGTCCGTGGACAACTTCGCGATCCGGCGACTCGGGCCGAAGCTATGAGCCTGATTACTTCATATCAACGTTGACATGAATCAGGTTATGAAGCCCATTGTTATGGGAATATTAAATGTAACTCCAGATTCATTCGCAGATGGCGGACGTCATTTTGGTTTAGAAGCTGCGATCGAGCGAGCAAAAATAATGATTGCCGAAGACGTGGATATTATCGATGTTGGTGGTGAATCCACGCGCCCCGGAGCTGCACGGATTAGCGTTGAAGAGGAGCAATCCAGAACAATTGATGTCATCAAGGAACTGGCGACATTAGGTGCCGTAATCAGCATTGATACCACTCGAGCACAAATTGCAAAAGAAGCGATCGAAGCTGGAGCTCAGTATGTGAACGATGTCAGTGGTGGGCTTGCCGATTCTGATATGGCAACATTGATTGCCAATAATCCGCAGATTCAATATGTAGTGATGCATTGGCGAGGCCATTCTGAGAATATGAATGAGTTAGCAACATATGAAAATGTGGTCGGGGAAGTTAAAGATGAATTGGACCAGCGAGTTAGCGAATTGCTGAAGGCAGGTGTTAGTCCTGAACAAATCATCTTGGACCCAGGTTTGGGATTTGCAAAGGATGCGAGCCACAATTGGGAAATCCTGCGCAATCTAGATCGCTTGCAACTTTTGGGATATCCAATCTTGATTGGAGCATCGCGTAAACGGTTCTTGGGTGAATTACTTGGCACCGGCCTTCCAGATGAACGTGAAAATGCTTCAGTGGCGTTGACCTCAATATTGGCCGGTTCTGGCATATGGGGCGTTCGGACCCATAGTGTTAAGCCTCATAAAGAAGCGATAGAAGTAGCGATGGAGTTGATGAAGTGAACGATCGGATTATATTGACCGGGATTTCCGCGGTCGGCTATCACGGAGTTTTTCCGGAAGAACGTCTCAATGGTCAGCGCTTCATAGTGGATGCGATTTTAGATTTAGATTTATCAGTTTCAGGCGCTAACGACCATTTAATTAATACGGTTGATTATTCCAAGGTAGTCGAACTCATACATGAAGCGATAACTGGAATTCCATTTTCCCTCATCGAAAAATTGGGACACCAAATTGCCGAAATAATTTTAAATACCTTCTCGTTAGTCCGAAAAGTGCAGATCACCGTTCATAAACCAGATGCGCCCGTGGGAATCGACATTGTTGATATTGCCGTTCAAATCGAGCGAAGCCGATGAAGGTTGTCATCGCGCTGGGTTCTAATCTGGGGGACAGAGAAGCCAATCTCAACACCGCTATCGAAGAGTTGTCGGCTGCGATTTCTATTCAAGCAGTTTCCTCCTTTCTTGAAACCGACCCAGTTGGCGGAATAGAACAACCAGATTTTCTCAATGCCGTTCTGGTGGCCGAATGTTCACATCCACCTGTAGAACTTCTCCAACTAATGCTTCAAATTGAAGCTCGACTGGGCCGAGTCCGCGATGTGCGTTGGGGACCGCGAACTTTGGATTTAGATTTGATCGTTGCTGGGGATGAAGTGATGGATACGGATGAACTGAAACTGCCCCATCCCTTGGCCCATGAACGAGCATTTGTCCTAATCCCTTGGTTGGAGATTGACCCAGAAGCAAATATTCCTGGCAAGGGTCCAATTGCAGCACTTTTGGCAGGTCTTTCTTAAGGTACTAATATCGGTTCACGAGCCCGGTACCGTCGAAAGGACTGGAGCATTGCCAATTGATGTGCAGCACCCGGTGGCCTTTGTGCCCACCATGGGAGCCCTTCATGCTGGCCATGAATCACTAATCGCCTTGGCAAAAAACAAGTGTGAAAATGTGTTGGTAAGTATCTTCGTAAATCCGCTCCAATTTGAAAATGCCGAAGATTTAGAAAAATATCCAAGGTCCTTAGAGCGCGATACTGAACGGGCACTTATTGCAGGTGCCACGCAAGTGTGGGCGCCATCTATTTCTGAGATCTATCCAGGGCCCGTTGCCACCATTACATCTGGCGAATTGGGATCTCGATTCGAAGGCGTTCATCGAATTGGTCATTTCGATGGGATGCTGACAGTCGTCCATCGTCTTTTCGATTTAGTAAAACCCCAATATGCCCTCTTTGGCGAAAAAGATTATCAGCAACTTTTCCTGGTCCAGCAGATGGTGGAGCGCCTATCCCTTCCTGTGAAAATCATTGCTGCCCCCATAATTCGGGAGGAAGATGGCTTGGCGATGTCTTCCAGGAATGTGCGGCTGGGGAACGCTGGCCATCGGGCAGCTCTTGTGATTTATCGGGCACTTAAAGGAGCAAGCGCTGAACCATCCTTGGAACGGGCACGGACAAAGTTGCATCAACTCTTGGCCGAAGAAGCCTCGTTCACTTTGGATTATGCCGAAATTATCGATGAATCGAATTTCGATATGGCACAAAGTGAGAAAACTAAAAATCGGGCAATCGTCGCGGGCTGGATAAATGGCGTACGGTTACTGGACAATATGGCAATCGCCGTCGGTCAAGAGTGAGGAGTTGAATCAGCAATGAAATTATTAGCTGGGGCTCCGGGATGGACGGCGCAGGCCGATGTGATTGTTATTGGTTCTGGTGTCGCCGGATTAACCACGGCGCTAAATCTTCGTTCCAGCGGCCTTTCGGTTCTACTGGTTACAAAATCACATATTAATGAAGGTTCCACCAAATGGGCTCAAGGGGGAATCGCTGCGGCGCTAGGTCCTGGTGATACGCCAGATCAACATAAGAAAGATACGTTAATTGCCGGTGCCGGATTATGTGATGCTGCGGCGGTAGATGTTTTGGTGAGCGAAGGCCCAGAAGCAGTAAGAAAATTAATTGCTCGCGGTGCGGTATTTGATAAATCAGATACTGGCGAAATCGCATTGACACGCGAAGGAGGTCATCTTCGCAACCGAATTTTGCATGCGGGTGGTGATGCCACGGGAGCCGAAGTTTCTCGAGCCTTATTAGCTGCAGTACAAAACGATTCTGGAATTGAAGTTATAGAACATGCCTTAGTGATTGATGCTCTGCTTTCGGAAGATGGAAAAGCCTGTGGAATCACACTTCATGTTATCGGTGCCGGAAGCCGCGACGGAGTCGGCAGAGCGCTCGCTCGCGCCGTAGTTATTGCAACAGGCGGATTAGGCCAGGTGTATTCACAGACAACTAATCCACCCGTATCCACCGGAGATGGTGTTGCCATGGCGCTGCGAGCCGGTGCCAAAGTTGCCGATGTGGAATTTATTCAATTTCATCCCACAGTTCTATGGCGCGATACCTCAACTGGTGGACAACAACCTTTAATCAGCGAAGCGGTTCGCGGAGAAGGTGCACTGCTGCTCAACCATCGCGGCGAACGCTTCATGGTCGATAAACATCCGCTGGCCGAACTCGCACCAAGAGATATTGTCGCAAAAGAAATATTCACCCAGATTAAGGAATCTGGTCAACAGCATGTCTGGCTAGATGCAACTGGGATTGCAGATTTTGTGGAGCGGTTTCCGACTATTTATTCCTCATGTATGGCTAATGGAATTGACCCCACCAAACAATTGATTCCTGTCGCACCAGCGTCCCATTATGCATCCGGTGGCGTACTTGTCGATCTCAATGGTCACACCTCGGTCCCCAATCTTTATGCCTGCGGAGAAACTGCATGCACGGGGGCTCATGGTGCAAATCGCTTGGCTTCCAATTCTTTACTTGAAGGCTTGGTATTTGGTGCGAGGATTGCGGCCAATATTGTGGCAACCATTGGCGAATGGCTCACTCCGGCAGAAGACATAGGAAATGAATTTCTCTTAAGTCCCAATATTCAACTTCCACTTCAGCTGGCGATGAGCCAAGGTGCAGGAGTTATGCGCTCGGAAAATTCGCTTAAGGAAACCCTTTCAGTTTTAGAGCAATTAGCTTCGATGCAAAGTTCGCAACCTTGTATCGAGGCCTGGGAAAGTACAAATCTATATTTATTGGCCAAAGCAATTGTCCGTTCTGCATTGGAGCGCACTGAATCTCGTGGGTCCCACTGGCGAACCGATTTTCCAGAAACTTCCCAAGATTGGCACAAACGCATAATTCAAGAACTAGATAAGAAGGGCAATTGGTCTAGTCATCTAGAGGAGGTGTATTCCTGATGCTCAGTGAAGAATTAGTTTCTAAACTTCAAAGTTATCAGTTGGATCCACAATATGTCGAAGACATGGTCACTAGGACAATTGCCGAAGATTTGGCTGGCGGCGTTGACGTAACTTCGCAGGCAACTATTCCGGCAGATCAAATTTCGGTAGCAGAGTTTCGATCCAGAAGATCAGGGACTATTTCGGGATTATGTATTGCCGCGGCAGTACTAGAAGTCCGCGGAATTGATAATTACAAAATATTGGTCGCCGAAGGCGCCCACGTGGAAGCCGGACAAGTTCTGATCTGGGTTAAAGGCTTAACCCGTGAACTACTTCTCTCCGAACGCGCCGCCCTAAATTTCATGGGTAGCTTGAGTGGAATATCTACACTGACCAGACGTTGGGTAGATGACGTTAAAGGGCTTCCCGTTCAAATTAGAGACACGCGCAAAACCACACCATTGCATCGCGAATTAGAAAAGTTTGCGGTCCGAATGGGTGGTGGAGTAAATCATCGAATGTCTTTATCTGATGCTGCCTTGATAAAAGACAATCATATTTTTGCCGCCGGCGGAGTAACACAAGCGTTTCGTGCAGTTCGATCTGCCTATCCCGATATTCCAGTTGAGGTGGAAGTGGATCGACTAGAACAACTTCGCGATGTCGTTGCGGCCGGTGCGGATTTAGTCTTATTAGATAACATGAATTTGGAACAATGTCGGGCAGCAGTAGAAATGGTTAAAGGTGCAACGAAGCTAGAAGCCTCAGGAGGGTTAACGTTGGAAAACGCACGTGCTTACGCGAGCACAGGCGTTGATTATTTGGCGGTGGGCGCATTGACGCACTCAGCGCCAGTTCTAGATATCGGTCTCGATTTTAAGGCGGAATAAGATGCTATTAACAGTTGATGTCGGCAATACCAACACCGTTCTCGGGGTTTTTGATGGCGAAGAATTGGTGCGCTCTTGGCGCGTCAAGACCGACCCCAGAGACACTTCCGATGAGTTGTGGCTGCAATACCGAGCTCTCACCGAAGGTCATGTAATCACTGGCTTGGCTGTCTGCTCCACAGTCCCTTCATCGCTTCGCGAACTTCGCGGCATGATAAAAACTTATTTTTCCGATATCCCAACCACCATTGTCGAGCCGGGTGTAAAAACCGGCGTCCAATTGTTGGTGGATAATCCCAAGGAAATTGGTGCCGACCGAATCGTTAATACCCTTGCAGCTCATACCCTTTACGGCGACAAAGGCCCAGCCATCGTCGTCGACTTCGGCACTTCTACAAATCTTGATGTCGTCTCTCCGAAGGGCGAATTTCTAGGTGGGGCTCTTGCTCCTGGAATTGAAATTTCTGTCGATGCTTTGGCCGCTCGGGCGGCACAACTTCGAAAAGTGGAGCTGATTCGACCTAAGTCGGTAATTGGAAAGAACACCGTTGAAGCGCTGCAATCGGGAACGATTTATGGCTTTGCCGGCCAAGTAGATGGTTTAGTAGAGCGAATTTTCGATGAACTGGAATTGCAGTATCCCGGTGAGTTGGAAGTATCGGTGATCGCAACCGGCGGACTGGCTCCGTTAGTCCTTGGTATCAGCGAAACCATCGATTACCACGAGCCATTCTTGACTTTGATTGGACTGCGCTTAGTTCATGAGCGCAATACCTAAACGGTAGGCTTTCCCACCTTATGAGTACTGAAGCGACTTCCAATCCTGAAAATTTGGCTGCAACCGCAGCCGATGAAGATCTGCCCGAACAATTACGGATTCGCCGCGAAAAGCGAGCTGCCCTAATTGCCCGAGGCGTCGATCCTTACCCGGTCGCTGTTGCTCGAACTAAATCCCTCAAAGAGGTTCGTGCTGAGAACGATGGCCTTGATATTGATATCGCTACGGGGAAAATTGAGAGCGTTACTGGCCGAGTAATCTTCAAACGCGACACCGGCAAACTTTGCTTTGCCAACCTTCGTGAAGGAGATGGCTCGGCCCTTCAGGCAATGTTCTCGTTGGATCGATTGGGCGAAGAGTCACTCAATCAGTGGAAGAGCGAAATAGATTTGGGCGATTTAGTAAGTGTCACCGGTGAAATCATTACCTCAAAACGCGGTGAACTTTCCATCTTGGCTTCTTCTTGGCAATTAGCAGCAAAGTCACTTCGCCCCCTTCCGGTTGAGCACAAGCCCATGTCGGAAGAGACTCGCGTACGGATGCGTTATGTCGACCTCATCGTTCGACCTGAGGCTCGAACCATGGCCAGATTGCGCCCTGCGGTAATGAGTTCCCTCCGGGCTTCTTATGCCAAACGAAATTTTATTGAAGTTGAAACCCCAATGTTGCAGGTCATGCATGGCGGAGCGACAGCTCGTCCTTTCAAAACCTTTAGTAACGCCTATGACATGGATCTTTTTTTGCGGATTGCGCCAGAACTTTTCTTGAAGCGATGTGTCGTCGGTGGCTTAGATCAAGTTTTCGAAATCAACCGCAATTTTCGAAATGAAGGAGCTGACTCAAGTCACTCGCCGGAATTTGCCATGTTGGAAAGTTATCAAGCATTTGGCGACTGGAATTCAATTGCCAAATTGACCCAAGGCTTGATTCAAGAAGCCGCTATGGCCGTTTTTGGTACCACCGAGGTAACCCACTTTGATGGTCGCGTTTTAGATCTAGGTGGGGAATGGCGTGAAGCATCGCTCTTCGATCTTATTTCCGAAGGTGTCGGCGAAGTTGTTTCACCTTTGGCTACATATGAAGAATTAAAACTTATCGCCACGAAATTAGGAATGAAGATCGATCCGAGATGGATTACTGGAAAATTAGCGGAAGAAATATTTGAACATGTCATGGAAGGAAAATTGGATAGGCCAATTTTTGTTAAGGGCTATCCAGTGGATACTTCACCGCTGGTTCGTGCTCACCGCGAAATTCCTGGTGTGGCAGAAAAGTGGGACCTCTATGTTGAAGGTTTTGAACTCGCCACCGGATATTCAGAATTAGTTGACCCAGTTATTCAACGGGAACGTCTGGTTGAGCAAGCCTCTTTGGGCGATAAGGGCGACCTTGAAGCAATGCAGATCGATGAAGACTTCCTGCGAGCGATGGAATATGGCATGCCACCTATGGGTGGAATGGGTATGGGAATTGATCGGCTATTAATGGCGCTAACGGGACTTGGGATTCGCGAAACTATTCTATTTCCGTTAGTAAAGCCGGAAGAATAAGCCAAACCCACCATGGATATTAACGATTCCGTAATAGAGATTCGCCCGGCTCGGACCGGCGATGTCAAAGGCATTCGATCGATCATTGACAAATATGCGCTCCAACGTCGCCTTCTCTCTAAAGAGACGGTCACCTTGTATGAGGATGTTCAAGAATTCACCGTTGCAGTTGCCGGGGATCGAGTCATCGGCTGTGGCGCCTTGCACGTTCTCTGGGAGGATCTGGCCGAAGTTCGAACCTTGGCGGTGGCGGATGATTTTCGCGGCCTAGGCGTTGGCCATGGCATTTTGGGACATATCCTCACCCGTGCCCGAGAAATTGGCGTAGAACGTCTCTTTTGTCTGACCTTTGAGACCGCTTTTTTCGGTCGCCACGGATTCGTGGAGATCGATGGCACCCCAGTGGCGCCGGAGGTATACAGCCAATTGCTCCACTCGTATGACACAGGTATCGCCGAATTCCTGGATTTAGAGAGCGTAAAACCCAATACCCTGGGAAATACCCGAATGTTGAAAGTTCTTTAAATCTCCCCACTTTTTTGGGCATAACGCCAAAGGTTTCTGGGTTAGATGAAGTGACATCAGCGAAAGTGCCTACAATCCCGTGGCGTATTAGGCTTATGTACTTAGCAAGCAGCAGTAATTAATGAGAAGGAGATCGGCCATGTTCGAGCGCTTTACAGATCGAGCTCGTCGGGTAGTTGTTCTGGCCCAAGAAGAAGCTCGCATGCTCAATCACAACTACATCGGTACCGAGCACATTCTTCTCGGACTGATCCATGAAGGCGAAGGCGTTGCCGCAAAGGCGCTAGAAGCCATGGGGATTTCACTTGAAGCGGTGCGCTCGCAAGTAGAAGAAATTATCGGTCAAGGCCAACAAGCCCCATCTGGGCATATTCCGTTCACTCCGCGCGCTAAGAAAGTTCTAGAACTTTCCCTCCGCGAAGCCCTGCAATTGGGCCACAACTACATCGGCACTGAACATATTTTGCTTGGCCTCATTCGCGAAGGCGAAGGCGTTGCCGCTCAAGTATTGGTAAAGCTTGGCGCAGATTTAAATCGAGTTCGCCAGCAAGTCATTCAACTGCTTTCGGGTTATCAAGGTAAAGAAGCTGTTGCTTCCAGTGGTCCGGCCGAAGGCACCGCATCTACATCTTTAGTTCTTGATCAATTCGGTCGCAACCTGACTCAGGCTGCACGCGAAGGAAAATTGGATCCAGTCATTGGTCGTGAAAAAGAGATTGAGCGAGTTATGCAAGTTCTCTCTCGACGTACCAAAAACAATCCAGTTCTCATTGGCGAACCAGGCGTTGGAAAGACTGCAATCGTCGAGGGATTAGCCCAAGCAATTGTTAAAGGCGATATTCCAGAAACTCTAAAAGATAAGCAGGTCTATTCGTTAGACCTTGGCGCCCTCGTCGCCGGAAGTCGTTACCGCGGTGATTTTGAAGAGCGTTTGAAGAAAGTACTAAAAGAGATTCGTACTCGTGGAGATATCGTTCTCTTTATCGATGAGATTCACACTCTTGTAGGTGCCGGTGCTGCTGAAGGTGCAATTGATGCCGCCAGTATTTTAAAGCCGATGCTTGCTCGCGGTGAGCTGCAGACAATTGGCGCCACAACTTTGGATGAATATCGCAAGCATTTGGAGAAGGATGCAGCCCTTGAGCGTCGCTTCCAACCAATTCAAGTTGCCGAACCAACCGTTGCGCACACCATTGAGATTTTGAAGGGACTTCGCGATCGCTACGAATCCCACCATAAGGTATCTATCTCAGATGCGGCACTCGTTTCCGCTGCGACCTTGGCTGATCGATATGTTTCAGATCGATTCCTTCCAGATAAGGCGATCGACCTGATCGATGAGGCCGGTTCCAGACTTCGCATTCGTCGAATGACGGCACCGCCAGAACTTCGAGAATTTGACGAGCGAATTGCCAAAGCGAGAAAAGATAAGGAATCAGCTATTGATTCCCAAGATTTTGAGCGGGCCGCTTCACTTCGCGACAACGAAAAGAATCTGATTGCCCAAAAAGCTGAGCGCGAAAAGAGCTGGAAGGCTGGCGACCTGGATGTCGTTTCAGAGGTTGACGAAGAACTAATTGCCGAAGTTCTTTCTACGGCGACTGGAATTCCGGTCTTTAAATTAACTGAAGCCGAAACTGCTCGTCTGCTGCGGATGGAAGATGAACTTCACCGCCGGGTAATCGGTCAGGATCAAGCGATTAAGGCGCTCTCACAGGCAATTCGTCGCACCCGCGCCGGTCTAAAAGACCCACGTCGTCCTGGTGGCTCCTTCATTTTCGCTGGACCTTCTGGCGTCGGAAAGACCGAACTTTCCCGCACCTTGGCACAGTTCCTCTTTGGAAACCAAGATGCCTTAATCCAATTGGATATGTCCGAGTACTCGGAGAAGCACACCGCTTCTCGACTCTTCGGCTCACCTCCAGGATACGTCGGATATGACGAAGGTGGCCAGTTGACGGAAAAAGTTCGCCGTAAGCCTTTCTCGGTTGTCCTTTTCGATGAGATCGAAAAAGCCCATCCCGATATCTTCAATTCACTTCTGCAGGTCCTAGAAGATGGTCGTCTTACCGATGCCCAAGGCAGAGTTGTAGATTTCAAGAACACCGTCATCATCATGACCACTAACTTGGGAACTCGAGATATCTCCAAGAGCCTAGGTCTGGGATTCCATAATGCATCTGATGTTCTAGGCAACTACGAAAGAATGAAGGGCAAAGTGAGCGAAGAGCTCAAGACTCACTTCCGGCCAGAATTCCTCAACCGTATTGATGACATCATCGTCTTCCATCAGTTGAGCGAAGCAGAGATCGTTCAAATCGTTGATCTCATGATTGCCAACTTAGATGAACGTCTTCGTGCTCGCGATATGGGTATCGAACTCACTCCAGCTGCAAAGGCGCTTTTGGCAAAGCGCGGATACGATCCACTTTTGGGTGCACGTCCGCTACGTCGCTGCATTCAACGTGAGATCGAAGATCAACTATCCGAAAAGATTCTCTTCGGAGATGTTAAGCCTGGAGAAATTACCTTGGTGGATGTTGAGGTAGATGGCGAAACAGAAACTTTCACCTTCAAGGGTGTTCCGAAATCAGAAACTCCAGATACTCCCGGAGATTTGGCCGAAGAAGCACCATCCGCGTAATTAGTTAAGTAATTACCTACTTAGGTAATCGATATCGGTTCTTGCCGGTGGTCTCTATCAGACCATCGGCAAGTAACGTTTTCAGGGCAAGTTCTACTTGAGATTTATCAGGCCACAACGCCAAAAGATCGCTCTGTCCAGCGCTGGGATTTTCCCGAAGTTGGTTCATGACAATGCCACGACACTGGCGATCGGAACCAGTGAAACTGGGTTTAATCACCGGCGTTGACTTTGGGTAATTTCGGGCTCGCCATTGACAGGAATTCTTCACGGGGCATTCATCGCACTTTGGGGCGCGTGCGGTACATATCAAGGCGCCAATCTCCATGGTGGCAGCCGCCCATATATGAGCGCCTTGCTTTGGGATTAACGACTGGCGTAGCTCTCGTTCAACTCTAGAAGGAGCTTGCGGTGCTCTTTCAATCCCATCATAGAGACGTGAGTAAAACCGACGGATATTAATATCCAAGACCAGAGAACTTTGCGCGAATGCAAAAGCCTGAATCGCGGCCGCGGTGTAGTCACCGATGCCAGGTAATGCGAGCAAATCTTCGTATGTAGAGGGGACTTGATTGTCGTGCTTTGTTGAAATTATCTTCGCACTTTCGTGAAGTCTTAACGCTCTTCGCGGATAACCTAATTTTCCCCAAGCCCGAATAACATCAGCTTTGCTGGCGTTAGCCAAAGAATCAGGGCTGGGCCAACGAGTCATCCAGTCATTCCATATCGGCAGTACTCGATTAACTGGAGTTTGTTGCAACATAAATTCACTGACCAGAACTCCCCAAGGCGAAGTGTTACGCCAAGGCAGATCACGCTGATTTTCTTCAAACCATCGAATGACTTTCTTCTGGATCACTGATTTATTTTTACTCGAGCAATTGCTTGTTCTAATCGGCCGACTTCCATGATGTCAACGCCGTCAAATTTCAGATCACTTCCTACGGGAACCATGATGTGTTTGAATCCCAATCGCACAGCTTCTGTAACGCGTTGATTAATGCCAGTTACTTTGCGAATTTCACCGGCTAACCCGACTTCACCCATGGCAATAAGGTCTGCAGGTAACGCCAAACCCTTTGCTGCCGACGCCACCGCAAGCGCAACTGCTAAATCCGCCGATGGCTCATTCATTTTCATTCCACCGACAGTGGCTACATAAACATCGCGCCCAGAAATTCTGATATTTGCTCGAAGCTCTAAAACTGCCAAAGTCATTGCGGTACGCGGGTTATCCAGTCCAGAGGTAACCCTGCGAGCGTTGCCATAATCCCGGCCATCGGGAACTGGAGCACTGACCAGGGCTTGAATTTCAGCCAGTAGCGGACGTCGCCCTTCCAGGGCAACGGTCACACAAGTGCCAGGGACTGGTTCGCTATGACGGCTGGTAAACAATCCGGTTGGGTCCGGCAAACTGGTGATTCCGGTTTCGGTCATGTCAAAGCAACCAACTTCATCGGTAGCGCCAAAACGATTTTTCATTGCGCGAATGAGTCGTAACCTGGAATGGCGGTCACCTTCAAAATTTAGAACCACATCCACTAAGTGCTCTAACAATCTGGGACCTGCGATGGAGCCATCTTTTGTTACATGACCCACCAAAACCAAAGTAATAGCGCGTTCTTTAGCGATTCTGATTAAAGCTGCTGCAACTTCCCGAACTTGGGTTACGCCCCCGGAAGAGCCATCAACGGCAGAACTGGAGATTGTTTGAATGGAATCAATGATGAGCAATTGTGGTTTTACTGCATCAATATGGGCGATTACCGCACCGAGGTCGCTCTCCGCAGCAAGCCAAAGTTGTGGATCGATTGCATTTAATCGTTCCGCGCGCAATCTCACTTGGGATGCAGATTCTTCACCGCTGATATAGAGGGAGACCAATGACTTTCTGGCACTTTCCGCCGCAACAGAAAGTAGAAGAGTGGATTTTCCAACGCCAGGTTCGCCAGCCAATAAAATCGCCGCGCCAGGAACGAGCCCGCCGCCTAAAACGCGATCTAATTCGCTAACACCGCTGGACTTTGCTTGAGCATTTTCAAGATTAACTTCACCAATTGGTTGTGCGGCAGAACTAACTGCACCAGCAACTAGGGAGAGCTTCTTCGGTGCTGATATTTCCTCAACACTGCCCCAGGTCTGACATTCACCGCATCGACCAACCCATTTGGTAGTGCTCCAACCGCATTCAACGCAACGAAAGGGGTCTTTCGCCGGAGTTGGATTTTTTGCCATGGTGAAATGTTAGTGCTTTGCGCTGACTATCTAGTGGCACCCAATGTGGCTGGGTGGATGACAAAGAGCGGCAATTGCTTACGCGATTTGGAGGTTTCGGCAATTGCTTGCATCCGATTATCACAATGGGATTTGAGAATTTGATAGCTAGCCTCACCCATCAATTTTGTGAGTTCTACGGCATTGGAAAGGTAAACTGGTTGGCGGCCGACGTGAGCCTCGGTATTGCTAGTGCAGTACCAATCAAACTCAGCACCGCCATCTCCCCAGGCAAGACGCTCGTACTCGCCGATAACAACGACCGAAATTTCACGGTCGCCTAATATTCGCTTTTCGAAACTTCGGCGAATCGGCAATTGCCAGCACACATCGGGTTTGGTGTCTACAAAATGGATTTCTTCTTTTAGCGCCAAATGATGGAGGACGCAGCCGAACGAACCAGTAAAACCTTCGGCCTCATAACCTTTTCGGTTGAGAAAGATGCAAGAATCTTCGATCATTCGAGTCTTACGATCTTTATCCAATCCGATTTCAGAAATTTGAAGCTTGCCCCCTTTTCGTTTCGGTTGGGCCTGGCTATGAAATTGCCACATCTGCGGGGTTAGTCGCTCTGCGACTTCATAGGTGCGAAGCTCATCGGCTTCATCAGAGTAATAAGCCCCGTCGGAACAACAACCATCATTAGGTTTATCGGCATCGACGCCGGCGCAACCGTCGCCGTAAATACAACTCCAATAAGAAGTTAACCAGGTTAGATCACATTTAAAGATATCTTCAAGATTTGCGGGGTCGGCAAACTCGACCCAATCTCGGGGAAAATGCGGTGCGACTTCAGGCATAGTCTGCAGAGCCTAAGGGTTCTCTGCGTAATTAGCACATTTACCCAGCCACGCCACAGTCTTCGCGATTGTGATTGGATAGGATTTCGCCATGTCATCTGCGCAGAAGTCGGTTCCGGATTTAACTATAGGTTTCTTTGGCGTCGGAATAATGGGTGAAGCCCTTTTGGCCGGCTGTATCACCGCAGGAATCGCGCCAGAACGAATTAGTTTTTCTGAAAAACGTGACGATCGTGCCGAAGAGATATCCAGTAAATATGGTGCTCGCAGAGCCGCCACACCCGAAATCGCCGCCGAATGCGATGTCGTGATGTTGGTAGTTAAACCACAAGATCTGGGAGATCTACTGACCGACCTAGGCCCAACCCTTCCGGCAAAGTCATTGGTAGTTTCTTTTGCTGCTGGGAAAACAACAAACTTTATTGAATCAAAATTGAATCCAGGTATTTCGGTGATTCGCGTGATGCCAAATACCCCTTTGTTAATTGGCAAAGGCATGTCAGTTCTCTCCGCTGGTTCGCATGCAGATCAGGAACAGTTGGACCTTATCTCATCGCTCCTGGCAGCCAGTGGCGAAGTCGTACAGATAGCCGAAGCGTTACAAGACGCGGTCACTGCGGTAAGTGGTTCCGGTCCAGCCTACTTTTTTGCCTTCGTGGAGGCCATGGTTAAAGGTGGCGTTGAATTAGGGCTTTCTGCAGAGATTGCAACACAACTAACCATTCAAACTTTAGTCGGGGCCGCTGGCATGCTGGTTGAAACAAAGAAGAGTGCTACAACTCTGCGAGAAAATGTCACAAGTCCAAACGGAACCACTGCCGCGGCTTTGAAGACTTTTTCTGAAGGTCAGTTGGATGCTCTCGTAGCGAAATCAATGCGTGCTGCTAGAGATAGATCGCAGGAATTGGCTTGAAAATCCATCGCGCCATTGCTTCAATGATGGCGGTCGCTCTTGTTTTTCCGATCTCCAATGCCCAGGCAGTTGTTAAAACGATTGTCGTCTATCCAGTAAAACCAATTTCGATATCAAAACTTTCCGGTGGAATCGATGATGAAATATCCGGTGGCGTTGTAAATTCGAAATCAATTGTTTTGGTTGGAACTGTCTGTGGTGCCGGCGGACAATGGGTGACATCTGCGGCTTTAGGAGGCAACGATGGATTCATCTCCTCCGTGGATCTAACCGGAGGTCATCTGTGGGATCTTCGATTAGGAACATCAGCGGACGATATAGCTACCTCGGTTGTGAAAGATAAAACTGGGAATTATTGGGTGGTTGGAGTCTCAGCCCCCGTCGCACTGGATTCGTCATCGCCGTCATTAACGCCAAGTACATTGCCTGCGCCATCGCCATCACCACTAGATTCACTTTCGCCTTTAGAAAGCCCCAGCCCCTCGCCTTCGGCTACCTTCCCCCTCAATCCAGATGGAGTGCTGGTTTCACCTTCGGCGCCAGTATCGCCAGCCCTGACCACTTTGACCTTGTGGCAGGTAGGCAAGAACGGCCAACTGCTGGCAACATATTCAAATTCCCTCGCTGGAGCGGTATTTCCCAAAAGTATTCTTTTCAATGGCGCTGATTTCACAATTGCCGGTGATCGAGTTCAAGGCGATGGTGACCTAGCAACTGTTACTGGCTTTTCGGTGACCGTTTCCCCTGTTGGACTTTTCGCCGCGATCCATAACGCCCCAGCCAGTAGTTCACCTTCAGCAGAGCTTTCAGTGGCCGCCGGGACTTCAATATGGAAGAGCTTTATATCCACCGCCCCAATCCCAGGATTAACCAAATGGGCTCCAAAAAAGCCAATACCGGTACTTCTTCAGAGCGCGAAGTCGGGGAAAATCTTGGATGCCCGCTATTTCTCGGGAAAGGCGATCCTCTTGCTGTGGCAGAGCACCCCAGGCTTGGTTCTCCTGAGTGAGCAAAAGGATGGCTTTGGAATGACTATTGTTAATCCTCTGGCAGGTTAGCAAGTTGCCCTTGCCATGTAATGAAGGAGCACCATGGGTTCAGTAATCAAGAAGCGTCGCAAGCGGATGGCAAAGAAGAAGCATAAGAAACTTCTGAAAAAGACTCGTATTCAGCGTCGTAACGCTAAATAAGTTTGAAGGCGGTTAATTTTCCGCCCACTCCAACAACGACGTATCTAGCACCACCAAAAGTTATCCAAGCAGACCGGACCGAATCCTTGAAGTTTCCAGTGGAAACTAATCTAATGGAGCGGTCCGTTTTGTTTATCGAGCACAAACGATAGTTACAGCCAAAGATTGCTCGAGTCGAATCCACCGCAACTGGCCCCATTGGTTGGCCAAATAAATCCGTGGTAACAGAAACTGGATCTGCCGAAGTACTTATGTCTTTCCACCGGAGTTGATCGGCCTTTGGAACCGTAATTCCAGTTCCAGCTAACCAGATTGTGTGAATCGATTTTCCGACTTGATACAAACTTACGGAATAACCGGCGACCGCTGTTGCATTGGCTGACACATCTAAAGTGGCATACTGCCAATCTTCTGGATAAGCCGAATTTCTAGTTGCCGATCTAAGTTCGCCTCGGACTGGTTGACGTTCTGCATTTACCGCCAGAACGGAATCGTAAACAAGATTGACGCCATTTCCTACTGCCATTGCGGCTAAGTGAAATGCCACATCGCCAGTTGTTCGGTTATCGATATTTCGATCTCCGTCGATTACTTCATATCGCCAAGAATTTCCGTCTTGTACCGCTCCCAGCAAAGCCCCTTGACTTTCATCCCGATAAAACACCTGAAGTCCAGCAGGAGTCATCACGCAAGCATTTGAAACACTGACATCACTGGAAGTACGAACTCGATTAAGTTCGGTGAGGGGTTGAACTTTGGCACCATTTCCATCGACAACTTGAAAACTCCACTTCTTTCCATCAAAAGCGGCATAACGTAAATCTTTATCAACTAAATCAGAGTAAAAGATATTGAGAACTTCATTTTTCCCAATCTTGCCAGTACAAATAGATAGGTTCCCAGATACATCGTGATTAGTGCGCCCACCCGAACCGGAATTTCCATCGATGATGGTTCTGGTCCAAGCCTTACCTGTCCAGGTCGCTAACTTAATTTGTTGGCGCAAGGTGTCGGTATAAACGATGATTGGCTTGGTTTGAAAAGTGCCCACGGCTAAGTATTTTGCGCTCGCGGCACCGTCGATAATCGTGCTCGGCCACGGAGCTTGCGGAGTTATTGCATTTGTCACCGCAACTTCAGAATTTCCCAAATCATTTCTTGCGGTAATCCCAAAATTATAGGTAGATCCGTTGGCTAATTTTGGAATTACTACTGGACTAGAAACGGCGGTGATTTCTGCGCCAGTGGGATTCACTTTGATCGTATAAGTTCGTACTTGGGCTGCCCTGGCGTTTGCAGGTGGATCAAAAGTTAAAATTGCAGATTTGTCGCCAACGATTGCCTTGACATTTCTGGGCGCGGTTGGGATTTCTAGCGAAAGTCCAGCAGTGGGTTTTGATCTCATGTCATCAAACATTGCTAAAAGTATTGGACCTGGTTCATGTATTACTTCGCCAGCCGACAAATTCGGAGTCATTAAGGCATTCGCTCCGCTGTTCGCGAAGGTGCTTTCGTCCAAGTGGCTTATGGAAGAACCATCTTCGTAGGTGGATGGCGTATAGAGAATTGGCTTGACGCCACCATTTGCATTGACAGCATTGCTTCCAGACCAGACCAATTGATGTCTAAGTACCTTCCCGAGTTCCAGCGAAGGAGAGGGAACGTCCATAAGTCTTCTTCCGTCAGACAATTGTGCATATGCATCGAACGGCGTGGGTTGTTCAATCGATCCAAATGAAAAATAAGTGTCGAAGGAATTATCAGATAAGAATCCCAAGCCATGTGCAATTTCGTGGATCAGGATAGTTTCTAAGTCATATTGCCCGGTTGGGCATTTGCCATCAATGCCCAGATAGAAAGCCGCACTTACGGCGGAGTTTATTTTTATGGTGACTTCGGCATGACTTGGATCTACATCTTTGCCGGCAAGGGCATTTGCCAGCGCTGATGGATACCACAGGGTCTTATCTGGCGCGCCCGCGAAACCGTTGAAGTATTTTCCAGGGGTTGCCGATGCTAAGACTCCAGCGGAAGTTTGTTTGATCCAGTTGGTGGTCACATTGATTGGAACCGTTGAAGGAAAATTATTGGCCCAAACATCAATTGCGGCTTGGACTGCCGGCTTAACATTTTCTGGAACTCCAACATAACTAATATTGAATAGCGTTTTCGAATCGAGATGGCCCGCTTTTGGTGATGGGGTGGTTGGAGTCGGCGAAGTTTTCCCGGATTTGGCAAAATTGCCACCGTAAAGATTTACCCAGGGCGCCGGAACCGATCTAACCGTTTGTGCCGTTGCCACCACGGGTGCGTAGGAAAGTAGAGTGACCATTCCCACAGCGGAGAGTGCCACCGAGATAGCTAATTTTTTACCCCGCACAACGGAAAACGCTAGCAGTCTGAGAGGATATGCAGATGCCAACGAGCGCTTCTAAGAGCAAATTTTCAGCAACCGCACAGGAAAGCTTCCTTCGAGCAAAAAGGGAAGTGACCTCTCGCGGACTCTTGACCGATAAGCCACAAGAACCGACTCTGGACCAGGCTAGAGATGACCTTGCTAAAGCAATCTCTCGAATAACTCACGAACTTTTTGCTGATCGCTTTGGACCGTTAGTCGGAACAATCACCGAAACCAGTGTCACGGCGACATTGAAGAGTTTTGAGAACTCCCTCGTACAGGCAAAGGGCAACGCAACGATTGTGATTCAGGAGATCGCTGACCGATTTATCACATCAAAAGAGTCGAAATGATTGAGGTACTGGTCTATTCCAGGGCGAATTGTCACTTGTGCGATGTCGCCAAGGAGCAGATTATTCAGATTCAAGAAGAAGTAAAGAACGAGGTGCAATTCTCGTTAGAAATCAAGTTGATCGATGGCTCTGCAGATTTAGAGTCCGAATATGGTGAGCATGTACCGGTGACGCTCATCAATGGAGCGCCACATGACTTTTGGCGAATTAATCCCGAACGATTTAAGAAAGAACTTCGTCGGCATCAATAATTCGATAGGCATAACCTTGTTCGGCCAGGAATCGTTGGCGATTCTGCGCGAAATCCTGATCGACAGTATCGCGCGCAACTAGCGAATAAAAGCGCGCACCGTGGCCGTCAGCTTTCGGACGAAGAATTCGACCCAAGCGTTGTGCCTCTTCTTGTCTAGAACCAAAAGTTCCGGAAACTTGGATAGCGATCGTTGCCTCTGGCAAATCGATAGAGAAGTTAGCTACTTTGGAAACGACCAAACATTTAATTTCACCTGATCGATAAAGGTTAAATAATCGTTCTCGTTCCTTGACTGGCGTATCGCCCTTAATGACTGGGACACCTAATTCTTCACCCAAGGCATCCAATTGATCTAAGTACTGGCCAATGATTAAAACTTGTTCATTTGCGTGCTTATGTGCAAGAGCAACGGCAACTTTTCTTTTGGTGGCAGTAGTAGCGCAGAATCTGTATCGGTCTTCGGCTTCAGCGGTTGCATAATTCAATCGTTCGTCATCGGTTAGCGATATCCGAACTTCAACACAATCTGCCGGCGCAATATAACCTTGGGCTTCGATTTCTTTCCAAGGAACGTCATAACGCTTGGGACCAATTAATGAGAAAACTTCACCTTCCATTCCGTCTTCACGAACTAAAGTTGCGGTCAATCCAAGTCGACGACGGGATTGAATATCTGCGGTAAAACGAAAGATCGGTGCTGGTAAGAGGTGGACTTCGTCATAAATAATTAGGCCCCAGTCGATGGCATCGAAAAGATCTAAGTGAGCGTAGATACCTTGCTTCCGCGTGGTCATCACTTGATATGTAGCAATGGTTACCGGTCTGATTTCCTTCTTTGCGCCGGAGTATTCACCGATTTCATCTTCGTGCAAAGTCGTTTTTTTCAGTAGTTCATCCCGCCATTGTCGGGCTGCAATGGTGTTCGTTACCAAAATTAAAGTCGTTGCCTTTGCGTGTGCCATTGCTGCTGCACCAACGATGGTTTTTCCAGCACCACAAGGAAGAACTACAACACCAGAGCCACCATGCCAGAAACCTTCAGCAGCAAGTTCTTGATACCGTCTTATTTGCCAACCATCTTGTTTTAATGCGATTTCATGGTGTTCGCCATCGACATAACCGGCGAAGTCTTCGGCTGGCCAGCCAAGTTTTAAGAGCGCTTGCTTGAGAAACCCGCGTTGTCCTGGATGCACCACAATGGTTTCATCATCAAGTTGTAATCCAAGCATTGGGGCGACTTTCTTGCCTCTGGTTACTTCTCGAAGCACCGCTGGATCGTTGGAAACTAGGGTCAGTCCGTGGACTGGATGCGCTTCTAATCGAAGTCGGCCGTAACGAGACATCGTGTCGGCCACATCTACCAACAGTGCGTGAGGCACGGCGTAACGCGAGTACTTCAAAAGTGTGTCAATGACTTGCTCAGCATCGTGACCGGCTGCGCGGGCATTCCACAATCCAAGCGGGGTCAATCTATAAGTATGAATATGTTCGGGCGACTTTTCTAATTCCGCAAATGGGGCAATAGCCCGGCGACACTCATCCGAGAGTGGGTGATCAATATCTAAGAGAAGAGTTTTATCGCTTTGGACAATCAATGGGCCATCAGACACGAATGAGTTCCTTAATAAAAGCAGTTAGTAGTGTGATTCGATTTTGAATAGAAGAAATCAATATATGTTCATCCCTTGCGTGTGCTCCTCCGCCAACCGCACCTAAACCGTCCAAGGTCGGAGTTCCAACGGAGGCGGAAAAGTTTCCATCGCTAGCACCACCGACGGCAGCGTGACCGATAGGTTCCAAGCCAATCTCAGCAGCAACTTTCTCTAGTTTTTCATAGAGAGCTTGCGCAGATTTATATTCCATAGGTGGCCGATTAATTCCACCACTTATTTCTAGCCGAGCTTCTGGATGGCTTGCTTGCAGAGTTCGAATCGCTTGGTCGACTCGAACTAAATCTGATTCCACAAATGAACGAATATCAATATCTAAAGTTGCTGCCGCCGGGACGGTATTGGTTGATGTTCCAGAAGACATCATGGTGGGCGTAACCGTTGTGCCGCATTCGACATTTTCTAATTCAGCCATTTTCAGGGCTAGTCGAGCAATTTCGGTAGTGGCGTTGATTCCTTTTTCCGGTTCAAGACCTGCATGTGCGGCTCGACCTATCGCGGTGATTCGATACATGGCCGTTCCTTTACGAGCGGTCTTTACTTTGCCGGCAAGGGAGGACTCAACAACTAAAACAGCTTGGGCATTTCTGGATGCTGATTTGATGAATTCCCGCGAACTCTGGCTTCCTAACTCTTCATCGGTAGTTGCCAAAATTGCGACATCCGCTTGGACGCCAGGGATATCTTTGAGCGCATAAATAACTTGAAGAAAGCCCGCCTTCATATCGAATACTCCCGGACCTCGAAGTACATCGCCTTCAATGAGCCAGGTGGGTGTGAAGGATCCGATTGGCCAGACGGTATCTAGATGCGCCAAGACCAAGACCTTCGGGGTTTTACTTCCCCACCAAAGAATGGGACGACCTGCTTCGCTGTGAATCGTGGCCGGGACTTCCAGATGTGCTGAAGTAATTTCCTGCGCAAGTTCGATTACCTTGTGACAGGCGGATAAATCTTCGCTTGGAGATTCACATTCCACCAAGGCTTGCAAGTTAGCCAGGAAAGTCATTGGCTAATTCTGCCGTATTTGCTCACGACTGGGTGGCTGGGCTGACCCCAGTAATCCGAGAGATCCGAAAATGCTGCATTTCGCCGGTGGCATGATCTCGAGCCAAGAGGGTGCCCAGGGAGATGGAGATCGGGTCGATCAGCCGATTAGATACTCCACCGTTGGTATCGGCGTAGCCGATGGTCAGACTGGCTTGTTCTTCTATGTATTGGTGCAGTAGATCCATCGTCTCATTGGCGGTAGTCCGGGGAATATCCCGAGGTTTGTGGGCGCTGGCTTTCTCTCCAGCTCGCAACATTCGAACTGCAGATTGCACCAGTTGCTCACTTGCCTTACTAATTTCAGAGAGAACGCGAGGGGGTCGTGGTCGAGCCTTTGCTCTGCGAACGGCAGGCTGGGAGATTAATAGCCCAGTTGCATTTTCGATAGCGGGCAAATAACCGGCTTCCCGCAAACCAATCAAAACTTCATTCATCTCTAAATCGGAAATGATTACTTGCGGAGCCAATTTTCGAAGGCGCAATCCTTCGGTCCGCTTGTCATGCATGATTTGATGAATCATTCCTTCATCTTCGCAACGAAGGTAACAATTGGCATGACCTACTCGTAGCCGGCCGTGTCGCTTAGCCACATCATTAATGAGATATTCCAAAGGTTGTGGCATAGCAGTTTTGGAAGTCTTCTTGAGGAAATCTTTTATTTGATCGCCAGTCTGACCATGATCAAGTCCGCGGCGAATGGATGCTTCGCTAAATCTATAGACGGTGGCGCCGCCTCTGCTTTCGATATCGGCAATAGTTCCAATCATGTTTGATAGTTCTATTGTCAATGGTCCCGGCGCGATGGCGCTGTTGTCGGCTTGAATCAAAATGTGATCAACCGGATTTGGGAGGGCTTTCTCCACACCGAGTTCTTCGGAACCAGAAATGTAGGCTGCTCCAAAACTAGAGATTGCACCTTGGCCGGTAATTCCCAACCATTCTGCTTCTCGCAAAGTCCATTGCACATATTCCGGAGTAAAGCGTTGCGGGCTTAACCATTGAACTTTCTTTTGAATGCTTTCCAGGTCTGGATCCATTTCTGGATTTCGCACAAGCAATTGCAATATTGATTTGCGCGTTGATGCAATTCCTACTCGGTCCAACTCTGGCCCAAGCGGTGCAATATTTTTACCTTCACTTTTTCCAATTAATCCGCTGACTCTGGAGGTTTCAAACCAGAGTGAGACCAAACTTTCCCATCGCTCTTCCGAATTTTTTGTCATCCACAAATCAAAGGCGTGTGTGGGCAATATCTGATCATCAGTATCAATGACAACTAATCCAGCTAAATAAAGAATCTCTGCGACAAATCCTGCGCAAGCCTCATCAACTCCAAGGTGCTCTGCCGAACGCTTTAAATCTCTTACGCCCAGACCGCCAGTTCGGAGTGCGACCGGAGGTTCATCGGACCAGTTATGGGCCAACTCTTCGGTCCAGCGCATAAAGGTTGAAATATTGGCAATCGCGGCTCGGTCTACATCTTTTTGTTTGCGCACCGTGCCCGTTATTTTCGGAGCGGTGTGGGAGAGCTCGCGATATACCTTTCCATGACGAAGATGTAAGGCGACTTCGCGCGGCAAGATCACCGTCTTGGAATCAAAGGCTAAAAGGAGGTGGTGTTCCAAGAGCCAGCCAATTGCAGGTCCGGGCTTGGATACTGAAGAAATTTGACCTCGGGGTGGGCCCCATACCAATCGACCCAGAACATCCAGTGAGGCTTTTGGCGCTTCGTTTAATGGTGAAAGATCAACGGGGACCGGTGAATATGGGCCAAGACCAGCCGGCTCATCACCGAGCATTGGTCGAATGTTGGAAGGTAAGCGATATTTTGTTCCATCTTTATAAAGCAATCCGCGGGACCACAGTTCAAGGGTGCTCTCTTTCGCAGATAAGTCCGTTAGATCAACTAATTGGGCCAGCGAAAACGGCTCCGTTAAAACACTGGCGGCAATGAGCAGATCGTGTTGCCAACGATTAAGCGATTCCAACGCGCGAATTAAACTTGGAACCGAGTTTGCTCGCCCAGCCAAGGCATTGAAGTCAGTTGGCACTGGGGTAAGCAGATCTGGGCGAAATGAAAATAGTTCGGAAATTGCCGCGTCATCTCTATCGCGAAGCTCTTGGGCGAAGGATGGTGTCGACATAACTGGTCTACATTACCGATGATTGGTGGCTAGGGGTTAGTCAGAATTCTTTCGTTTGCCAGATCGCGGGGAAAATAGCGTGGCCAGGGCAGCTAACCGACTCAAAATCGGACCAAGGAAGCGAGAGAGCGCCCGCGCTCGCCGAAATTCATGGATTGGCCAATTGTCGCGAATCGCACGTATCTGCAAGAGGGCATCGGGGTTTATCGCGCGAGGGTGGCCGACCGCCTCTAACAAGGGTAAATCGTGATGGCTATCGGAATAGGCAAAGGAATTACTCAGGTCAATATTCTTTTCGGCAGCCAGCGCTTGGATTGCCAGCGCTTTCTCTTTGCCATGAAGCAGTTTGCCAATCATTTTCCCGGTGTATTTTCCATCTTTGACTTCGGCGATGGTTCCAAGCGCCCCGGTCAGACCCAACCGCTTGGCAATTAAGTTGGCCATATCGATAGGCGTTGCAGTGACTAGCCAGACCTCTTCACCAGCCCGCAAATGCTCATTGGCAATTTCAATGGTGCCTTGCCAGAGTTTGGCCGAGACATATTCATCGTAAATTTCCAAGCCAATCGTTTCCAGCTCTTTAACGTTGTGGCCCCCAATAAATTCACAGGCCGCTTTCTGAATTCGATCGATCTCCTCTTTATTCTCTTTGCCGGTCAACCGATAGCGGAGATTGGCCAGCACAAAGGCTGAGATCTCGCGTTTTGTGAAGAAGCCCCTTTGATACATGCCGCGTCCGAGGAAGAAGAGGCTAGAGCCCTTCAAAATCGTATTATCGACATCAAAGAAGGCAACTCGTTTTGGGTTGAGCGCCATATCACTACCTTAGCGAAGCCTGCCCCTTCGGGCTCCTTTATGCTTGCCCCATGGGGGCTACCATTCATTTTCTTCGCCACGGCGAAGTCGAAAATCCAGAGAAGATTCTCTATGGGCGCCAACCCGGCTGGCGATTATCAGATCGCGGCCAAGATATGGCCGTGGCGGTCAGTGAATGGTCGAAAAA
Source organism: uncultured Actinomycetes bacterium (assembly GCA_903850565.1). Classification (GTDB taxonomy): domain Bacteria; phylum Actinomycetota; class Actinomycetes; order Nanopelagicales; family Nanopelagicaceae; genus CAIMZW01. The sequence goes on along the minus strand of CAINLV010000013.1, from coordinate 38,363 downwards.
CCTCCCACTCGGGGCGGTTTTGGCTTCACCATTGCAGCGCGCGCAAGAAACCGCCGCACCAGTAGCCAAAGTACATGGATTGCCGATTCATACGGAAGCGCGATTAATTGAAGCTACCAATGTCTTTGAAGGTCAGAAGTTCGAATTTGGCAGCGGGGTCTTGAAGCACCCAAAGTCTTGGCGCCATCTTTATAACCCATGGAAACCTTCTTGGGGCGAGCCCTACGAGGAACAGATTTCCCGAATGCTGGCCTCACTTTTCGCAGCCAGAGATCTAGCCGAAGGAAAAGATGCCATCTGTGTATCGCACCAATTGCCGATTTGGATTCTTCGATCTGCCATTGAAGGACGGAAATTAATTCACGATCCTCGAAAACGTCAATGTACCTTGGCCTCTGTGACCAGTTTTGTTCTAGATGATGAAGGCATGATTTCAGATTTCTATTACAGCGAACCCGCGAAACATTTGCTTCCAACAAAATGAAGTTAATTAAAGGTGGAAAACTAGTTGCGGTGGCAATATCCATTTCTTCACTTCTGCTCATGACTGGATGTTCTAGTGGTGGTCTTTCCAAGCCCAATGAAAATGCTTTTGTTTCCGGATCTGGTGTTGCCGTTTACATCAAACCGGCAGATCGAAAAATTGCACCGTTAATTGGCGGTCCTACTCTGGATGGAACTTCGCTAACACTCCTGCCAAATAAAGTGACGGTTATTAATGTATGGGCTTCGTGGTGTTCTCCCTGTCGGGCCGAGGCGCCCTTGCTACAAGATTTCTCCCAACAATATCCAGAGGTTCAATTCGCCGGAATTTTAACTCGGGACAATTTTACTTCGGCCCAAAGTTTCGTAGCCAGATTCAAGCTCACCTATCCCTCTTTTGTCGATGATTCGTTATTAACGAAATTTCGTGGTTCGTTAACTCCCAATGCCATTCCAACGACTTTGATTATTGATGCATCTGGTTATGTTGCCGCTCGCATCAGCGGTGAAGTCACGGTCGCATTACTTCGTGACTTAATTACAAGGGTCAAGAGCGAGCCCCACAATGCATAATTTCTTGGTCAATCAGATCTTTGATGGAAATGTGCTTACTGCAATCATTGTTGCCGCAATTGCGGGATTGATTTCTTTCTTTTCTCCCTGTGTCATCCCGTTGGTGCCTGGTTACCTTTCATATGCAGCTGGCATGACTGAAGTTCGTACCCGCGGCCGAGTAGCCCTGGGATCGATATTATTTGTACTCGGTTTTTCAGCGCTTTTCATCTCTTACGGGGCCCTCTTTGGTGGATTGGGATCCACCATTAGCAATCACGCTCGGTGGATTTCTGTTGGGCTTGGTTTGCTGACTATCGGGATGGGAATTGTTTTTCTCTTCAATCAAAAGTTCTATCGTTCCTTTAAACCACAATGGAAAATTCAAGCAGGACTTTTCGGCGCTCCAGTACTGGGATTTCTCTTTGGGATTGGTTGGACACCTTGTATTGGCCCAACCTTAGGTGCGGTCCAAGCGCTCTCTTTCGAAAGCAGTAGCGCCCTTCGCGGTGCAATTCTTAGCGTTGCATATTGTTTAGGTTTGGGCATTCCCTTCATCGCGGTGGGATTGTTCTTTGATCAATCTCAAAGGTTGCGTAAATTCATCTCTAGGCATGGGAATGTAATGACCAGATTTGGTGGCATTTTTCTTATTGTGATTGGAATTCTTCAAGTAACAGGAATGTGGGACCACGTAGTGAATTCACTTCGAGACCTCATCTCTGGGTTTGTGCCGGTGATTTAATGAGCGCGACTTCGGAGTTAGAAACCAGAGGCCTGCTTCGTTGGATGTGGCGCCAACTCACCAGCATGCGCATCGCCTTGATTCTTCTACTCACCTTGGGTTTGGCCGCGATCCCAGGATCAATTTTTCCGCAACGAAGTCAAAATCCCATGAAGGTGCAAGAATTTTTTACAAATAATCCGCAGCTGGCGGTATGGATGGATCGCGTCAAACTTTTCGATGTGTATAGCTCGCCATGGTTTAGCGCCGTTTATCTGCTCCTTTTTATTTCTCTCATTGGCTGTGTTCTGCCGCGAACTCTTCAACATCTAAAGGCGCTACGTTCAAAGCCACCACTAACGCCTAAATTTTTGGACCGGATGGAGTTCTACACTCCCGTGGCTGACTCCAAAGCAAAATCGTTAGATATCGCCGAAGCGTGGCTGAAGAAGCGCAAATTTCGAGTCCGCCGAGATGCCGATTCAATTTCTGCCGAAAAGGGTTACCTGCGAGAAACCGGAAACTTACTCTTCCATCTTTCTTTGATTCTCATCTTGGTTGCGGTTGGAGTTGGTGCACTTTATGGTTCAAAAGGTGAAGCGATTCTCAACGTCGGGGAAAGATTTATTAATACTCCGACCTCTTATGACAATCTCTCCTTTGGAAAATTCCAATCCGAAGGATCGTTAGTTCCATTCTCGTTAGCTATCGCAGATTTTCAAGCAAAATATGATCCCGCAACAAATGCCCCAACGGATTATTTATTAAAAGTTAACTTGGCTAATCCGGTTGGATCGAAGGAAGTCACTAAGACAATAAAAGTGAACTCGCCACTAACGCTTGGCAGCACCAAAATTTACCTCCAAGCCAATGGTTATTCCCCTATCGTCACGGTCAGGGATAGAAACGGAAAGTTGATTTTCCAAGGTGCGGTTCCATTTCTTCCGCAGGATGGAAATCTGACTTCATCAGGGGCCATCAAGATCCCAGATATGACGCCGCAAGTTGGTTTCGTATCTACCTTCTTGCCAACCGCTGATCGAACCGCTTCCCGCGGTGCCTTCTCTTCTTACCCAGAGGTATTGGATCCCCGACTGCTCTTTTCGGCATGGAAGGGAAACTTGGGGTTAGATTCGGGAGTTCCACAATCGGTTTATCGAATCAACACCTCGAAAATGGTTCGAATTGGACTCAAAGCGCTAGAGCTTGGCCAAAGTTACGACTTTGGAACTGGCACTATCACCTTCGATGGCTGGAAATCTTGGGTCAACCTGCAGATCGTCGACGACCCAGGCAAGATGTACGCATTGCTTGGAGCGCTACTGGCGATCCTTGGGTTGATCTCATCACTGTTTACCCGACAACGTCGAATTTGGGTAAAGCAAGGCGATGGAATTGAACTGGCAGGATTAGCCAAGAACGCTCTGCCTGGTGTTAAACAAGAGATCGAAGAATTAGCAAAAGAATTGAAGGGGTAATTTTGAGTTCCAGAACCTATGCCTACTTGTCGAACTATGCTGTTTATTCGGCCATGGCGGTATTTACAGTGGCATTTATTGCCTACTCCATGGAGATGGCATTTTCGGTCAAGAATGTCGAAGGTCAGAAGAAAACCGACTTCGATTTTGCTCGCACCGAAAATAGTGGTCGCCTCGGTTCATTGATGACTCTGCTCGCCTTCCTTCTTCTGACTGGTGGCGTTGCTTTCCGCGCTCTCTCTGCCCACCGAGTTCCGTGGGGCAATATGTATGAATTTTCCATCACCGGCGCCTGGGCGCTCTCTGGTGGTTTTCTCTTCGGCATCATTAAGTACCGACTTCGTTGGCTGGGTGTTCCCGTAACTTTTGTTTCGCTACTTACATTAGGAACTGCAGTCACCGTTTTATATCGGCCCAGCGCACCGTTAGTTCCTGCGCTCAAATCAACGTGGTTGGCAATCCATGTTTCTGCTGCGATTATCTCTGGTGGAGTATTTTTATTGGCCAACGCGGTAGCTGGCACCTATTTAATTTTGGACACTATCGAAAGCAAAGGGCCAAGGCCGGCATGGGCCGCCAAAATTCCTAGCCTGGAAGCGTTAGATCAACTGTCCTACCGCCTGGTGGCATTTGTATTTCCATTGTGGACCTTCGCAGTTATTGCCGGTGCCATTTGGGCCGAATCTGCTTGGGGTCGTTATTGGGGTTGGGATCCAAAAGAGACTTGGGCATTTATTACCTGGGTTGCCTATGCCGCTTATCTTCATGCTCGGGTAACGATTGGTTGGCGTGGACGTCGGGCCGCATGGCTCTGCCTCTTTGCTGGTTCCACTTTCTTATTTAATTATGTCTATGTGAATATTTGGGGAACCGGCAGACACACTTATTCTGGGTTATAGCCCTCGAAGAAAATCTGGATTGTCATCGGGTGGAATAATTTTGCCGCGACGATTTCCACCGCCACTGTTTGGACTGCGCTTTGGCCTGCCGGCTATAAACCAAGCGAGTGCACCTAAAGTTTCAAGGAGCAAAACGATCACGATCCAACCCCACTTAGGCAGATAGCGGATCTGTTCTTGGGGAGTGCTGGCGATATCAAAAATTGCATAAAGAGTTATCGCAAGTGGAATTATGTAGATAAGAAGGCGCATATAAGTAGTTTAGCCAGTTAGCGGATTGCGTGAGTTATAAGAAGAGGGCGATCGCCAAAGTTGTGGATAAGAGCAATTGGAGCCGGGCGGTTTTGCCAAGCAAGGGGATGAGATCCTTACCAGCCGCTCCAGCGAGGATTTTCTGGGAGATTTGAATGGTTAAGGGGATTAAAAGGACGCTGACCAAGACCCAAGGGGAGATGACAACCGCCAGAAGTACGCACAAGTGAGCCAGAGTTAAGAGTGAGATGAATAATTGGCGCGCTTTTACTTCGCCCAAACGAACCGCCAAAGTTAACTTTCCAACTTCCTTGTCCTTCGGCAAGTCACGAAGGTTGTTTATTGCAAGGAGTGCGCAAGAGAGCGCTCCGATGGGAATAGCAATCAGAAAACTTGTTCCAGTTAACTTGTGAGATTGGGCAAAGTAACTACCCATCGTCGCCACAAGACCGAAGAAGATAAAGACCGAAATTTCGCCAAAGCCCTGATAGCCATAAGGGTTCTTGCCACCCGTGTACTTCCAAGCGGCGAGGATTGCTAGCGCACCCACAGCCAGCAACCAGAGCGAAGTTCGAAATGCTAAAACCGAACCAAGAATTGCTGCTAATAAGAAGGTGAAATATGCCGCCTTCTTTACTGCGCCAGCGCTGGCCATTCCGCTTGCCACTAAGCGAATTGGACCAACTCGAACTTCATCGGTGCCGCGGACGCCATCGGAATAATCATTGGCGTAGTTGACCGCGATTTGAAGTAAGAGGCTCACACCTAAAGCCAGAAAAGCATTTAGCCAGGAAATGGAGATGGAATCGGAATGCGCTAGTGAAGTACCCACTAAGACCGGAGCGATAGCTGCAGGCAGAGTTCTTGGACGTGCGCCAAGGATCCATTTCTTCATTCTTGCTCCTTTTGCCTTGTTGCTTCGTTGATCATTCGCTGAAGTTGAATCCGATCTGGTTTATCAATACTGGTTCTGGGAAGGGTTTCTATGCGGTGGAACTCTTTTGGAATTGTGTGGACACCTAAGCTATTTCGAAGTTGGGATTTTAGCGTTTCCATCTCAATCGTTTGGTTGGAAACTAGTATTAACTTTTGGCCCCATTCGGCATCTGGAATTGCAATGGCAATGAACTCCTGATTCGGAAAGAGTGAATGTGCTTCGGACTCCACTTTGGCCAATGAGATCTTTTCGCCACCAGAAATGATTTGGTCATCACTTCGACCAAGAACAGTAAGTACCCCATTTTCAATGCTTCCCAGATCGCTACTTGTGAACCAACCGTCATGAAAGACTTCATCCCACAGTTCCGGGGCATTTAAGTAGCCGCTGGCAGTCATGGCTCCTTTTAATTCAATGTTGCCATTACTAGAAGTTCGAAGTTCCACGCCAGATAATGGCACTCGGTCATAAACGCAGCCGCCGCAGGTCTCACTCATGCCGTAGGTAGTGACGACATTAATTCCCAGATTCCTGGCAGCTGCGATGAGATCTATTTCAGCGGCAGCCCCTCCTACTAAAACTTTTTCGGCAAGTTGGAGATGTTCTAAAAGGGCAGGATCGGTATGGATTGCTCGATGCAATTGGGTCGGGACAATGGCGGTGAATTCGGCTGGGGAATACTTCTGGCTAGTTCGGTAGTCCAACGGGATAGTTCCCAGATTGAGGGAGCGAACCAAGACATTTACGCCGGCTATGTGATTGAGTTGAAGTAACAACGACCACCGCTGGCCACTCTTGCCACCAATTCTTGCCCGTGATGCTTCGGCGCTTGCCAAGAGCGCGCGTGCCGATAGGGCTACTTCCTTGGACAATCCAGTCGAGCCAGATGTTGGGATGACGACAGCGATTTCAGGGTCAACGAATTGTTGCGAAGTGGCACCAAAAGCCAGGGCAGGACCAACGCCTCGAAGGGCGGCTAGTAGGCAATCCATTATGTGTGGGATTGGCCACTGTTCCTGTACTTCGATCAGATCTCGTTGTGTCGATTTATCCATGGTCACCGTAGGCTATCCATATCTTTTTCAAGGGGGAAATGTGAGCAAGCCGTTTAAACGCGAACCAGGCAACCGGACTATTCCAGCTTGGCAGGTAGGCGAAGGCAGTCAGGGCTTTACCGATGTCATTTATGAAGTCGCCGAAGGCATGGCAAAAATTACGATCAATCGAACCGAGGTGCGCAATGCATTTCGTCCACAGACATTGTCTGAATTAGAGAAAGCATTCTCTTTGGCTCGAGATGACGAAAGTGTCGGAGTCATCATCTTCACTGGCGCTGGTAGCGAAGCTTTTTGTTCTGGTGGGGATATCAATGTCCGAGGCGATGATGGTTACTTGGGATCAGATGCTCTGGGCAAAAAAGGAATTGGCCGACTCAATGTTTTAGATTTACAAATTCAGATTCGTCGATTGCCTAAACCTGTTGTGGCAATGGTTGCCGGTTGGGCCGTTGGTGGGGGTCACGTTCTACACGTTGTCTGCGATCTGACCATTGCAGCTGACAATGCAAAGTTCGGACAAACCGGTCCGATGGTGGGTTCATTCGATGGTGGATATGGCGCAGGGTTGTTGGCAGCGCATGTCGGTCAAAAAAAGGCACGGGAAATTTGGTTCTTATGTCGTCAATACGATGCCGACGAAGCCTTGGATATGGGCTTGGTAAATGCAGTAGTTCCTGTTTCCGAACTTGAAGCAGAAACTGTTTCCTGGAGCCGAGAAATGTTGCGCCACTCGCCGTTAGCCCTTCGATTATTAAAAGCAGGATTGAATGCCGCCGACGATGGTCTGGCTGGAGTTCAGCAGTTAGCTGGCGATGCAACACTTCTCTTTTATTTATCAGAAGAGGGCCAAGAAGGAAGAAATGCCTACAAAGAAAAACGTTTACCAAACTTCGATAAGTTTCCTAAGCGTCCGTAACCTTTCGACATTATGTGGGCATTAGCGAAAATATTTCAAGAGTTCACTGTTGTCGCAATTCCGACTCGAACAAATTTTCGCGGAATCAATGTCCGGGAAGCGGCGCTGTTTCGGGGTTCCGAAGGCTGGAGCGAATTTTCACCTTTTATCGAATACGAAGATGGTGAAGCAAGTACATGGTTAAAGGCGGCCATTGAAGGCGCCTATGTTCCATGGCCCAAAGCGCGAAGAGACTTTGTTTCCGTTAATGCAACCTTGCCTCGCGTATCTGAAGACCAGGTCGGGAAAATTCTGGATCGATTCCCCGGTTGCACCACTGTAAAAATCAAAGTTGATGATTTTGAAACTGATAGTTCTTTGGTTGAAGCAACTCTTGATCATCTACCCGACGCCAAAATTCGCTTGGATGTTAATGGCGGTTGGACCTTGTCTGAGGCGCTTGTCAATCTTTACAACTTTCACTTGCGTTTTGGAAATGTTTTTGAATATGTGGAACAGCCTTGCTTGAACCTTGCAGATCTGGCGGCTCTGAAAAAGGAAGTTCCCATGAAAATCGCGGTGGATGAGTCAATCCGTAAATATCTGAATTCGGACCTGACTTCACTTTCCGAATGTGCAGATATTGCAATCATCAAATGGGCCCCATCTGGTGGAATATCGGCGGCCTTGGATTTGGTTTCTACAATTGGACTGCCCGCTGTTGTGTCCAGCGCATTAGATACGGGTATTGGAATTTCTCACGGGGTTGCCCTTGCGGCATCACTGCCTGACTTAGATTTCGCCTGCGGTTTAGGCACCGTTTCGTTGCTCAATGATGATGTTGTAGAGCCAGCCCTTATTCCAGAAGCCGGAAAAATTAAGGTGGGGCGGCAAACCCCGGACAGTGATCTATTAGGCAGGTATCGCGCAGGCGAGGATCGTCACATCTGGTGGCAAAATAGAGTTGAACGAATTTGGGAGAAAGGCCTTTCCAAAACGATTTCGGAACAGGGGTGGCTAAATTGATTTCAGCGACACATTTGGCTCGCTCCATTCTTCGTCAGTTGTTGGAATTGGGTGTTAGCGATTTCGTACTTTCGCCAGGATCTAGAAATGCCCCGCTTTCAATAGCACTGTTTGAAGCCGCTGAAGCGGGATTTGCCGATCTTCATGTTCGAATCGATGAACGTGGCGCCGCTTTTTTCGCCCTGGGAATTTCAAAAGTCTCCCAACAATATGTAGCGGTAATCTGCACCAGTGGAACTGCGGCAGCGAACTATCACCCGGCTGTTCTTGAAGCTAGACATTCAAATATTAAGTTGTTAATAATTACGGCAGATCGACCAGAGCGACTTCGTAATACCGGCGCCAATCAAACAACGAATCAAGTCGGGTTGTATCCGGATATACCAAGTCATGACATTTGCGAACTTGTAGATGTAGCGAAGTTGTTAACGGATGGACCTATACATTTAAATATTCAATTTGATGAGCCACTACTTTCTGAAGATAACTTAAATTGGTTGGCTGGTTTCACTTCTAAATCAGTACAGCCCACAAGACTGACCAAGCAGAGCGCTTCCTTTGATGGGAACGGTGTCATTGTTGTGGGTCACGACAGAGGTGGCTTCTCAGTTTCCGAAGTCACGGCTTTTTCGCAAGAACTTGGTTGGCCGCTAATTGCCGAAGATCCAATCTCTTTTCCGCAGGCGATTGCTCATGCCTCCGTCTTTCTTGCAGATCCAGATATTCGCGCATCGCTTCATCCGGAATCGGTAATTGTCTTCGGTCGAACCACACTCTCTAGAAGCATAAATGCCTACGTGCTCGGCAGTCGCAAGCAAATTGTTATTGATCCACGAATTCAAGATGTTGATAATTTGCGCCAAGCCGATCAAATCTTCTTTGATATTCCACATTTAGATTCTGTAATTACACCTTCTAAGGAATGGATTTCGCTCTGGCACAAAGTTTCTATCCAAGCCAACGAAGGTCTGGCTCGCTCATTTCAGTGGTCTGAACAAGAAGCCATTCGAACAATAACTTCCAATCTAGAAAGTGGCTCCGCACTCTTTGTTGGCTCATCTCGACCAATTCGAGATATTGAAGGGTTTGCTGAACCTCGCGATGGCCTATATGTGTATGGAAATCGTGGTTTAGCTGGAATAGATGGAAATACTTCTACTGCACTAGGAATGGCTTCAAAGTTTGAGCGTTCCTACGCACTACTGGGAGATTTAACTTTTCTCCATGATATATCTGCATTAGTTAACTTACCTGAAGTTAATTTGACTATCTTTGTTATTGATAACAACGGTGGTGGAATATTCTCTACATTGGCGCAACAGGGAACCAAAGGCTTTGAAACTATTTTTGGTACGCCACATAATCACAACATTGAAAAAATAGCTGCAGGTTTTGGATTGCCAGTAGAGCGAGTCAAAAATTCTTCAGATCTAAAACGCATCATTGCTCACAGAGCCAATGGGGTGTTGGTCGTCGTTGTCGAAGTACCAGACCGTGAAACTAATGCCACCCAAATCAAACTTTTGTATCAGAGTGTTTCGAGCGCCGTTCGCATGGGCAATAACTTAGATTGACTTTCAGCTAGTTCTTGAACAGGGTCGGATCCGGCAACAATTCCACATCCGGCAAAGAGACGGATATCTTTTTTCGTGCCGGAAATTTCGCCACATCGAAGCGCGATTCCCATTTCGCCATCACCACGCGCATCAATCCATCCGACTGGTCCGGCATAACGCGAACGATCCATACCTTCGATCTCGCTGATTAGCGCTTCTGCAATTTTCGTTGGCGTGCCACATACTGCTGCTGAAGGGTGCAATTTTTCAAGCAAAGTAAAGATATCAACTGGGGATGCGGATTCATTGACCACGCCGGTGACATCTGTTGCAAGATGCATAACGTTCGATAAGTGGAGAACGAAGGGTGAGTCCGGAACATTTATAGAAGAACATACTGGCGCTAAAACATCGGCGACAGAGCGGACCGCGTACTCGTGTTCCTCTAAATCCTTAGAGGACTTCGCCAAAGAAGCAGCTAGTGCAAAATCTTTCTGTTCATCGTTGGTTTTACGGATTGTCCCGGCGAGCACTCGCGAAGTGACTAGAGCTTTGCTCAACCGAACTAACAGCTCTGGTGTAGCACCGATTAAGTTGGAAACGAGAAAAACCCAAGTCGAGGGATATTCACTTTCTAATCGTTGAATTAGGCCGCGAGGAATAAGTTCTGCAGTGCTGGAAGCATTGATATCCCTTGCAAGAACTACTTTATCCAAATCACCGCTCTTAATTCTGGAAACGGCATCGGCAACTCGATTTTGCCATTCAGCGTTCGAAATTGATCCATCGCTCCACCGAATTGTGTGTTCAGTTTTTTCATGAATCAAAGGTTCAAGGAGCGGCTGTGGTTCATCACCCACCCAAGTAATCCAAGATTTTCCATTTTTTTGGCCTACTAATATTTTGGGTATAACTAACCTGGATTCTCCTGATTCAGAAAAAGAGAATGATCCAAAAAGAATCGGGCCAGTTCCACTTCCGTGAACATTATTTTGTATCGTTAATTTCGCTAGCTCTTCTCGCCACCATCGCCTGGCATCGTCGAAGCGATGAATCCCAGTGACCGTTGTACTGGCCCAAGTTCCAAAACCAATCAAGCCATCGCCACCGCGAATCCAGGATGTCGAAAGGTCAGAATTTGTTGCTATTTGGGAGAGCGGGGGAAGTTCACCTAAAAGTTCAGTGGTGAGGGTTGTGGACATCAGATGATATTAAAGGCAAAGCGTTATTAATGCTTGGAAGCAAATCGCCATAGCGTTGGCAATGTAGTGCTAGCAATCGCAATCTTGAGAACTTCACCAAAAATAAATGGGGTTAGCCCTTTACTAAAAGTCCACGCCCACGTTGATGAGGTGGTGTGGTGCAACCAAATAAGTCCAGCGGCGAAAATAATCGCATCACCAGTCAACATCGTTGGAATGACAGTGAGGACCTTTTGATCCCATTTCCGTCCAGCCATAAGTCCGGTGACGATCGATGCGATCATCATTCCCACCAAATAGCCGCCAGTAGGACCAACTAACCGATCCCATCCGTGATTACCGGCTGCAAAAATTGGCGCTCCGGCAATCCCCATAAGTAAATAGAAAGTGAAGGTGGCAAAAGATAAGTTCGCACCATATGCCGTGCCCAGAAGTAGAACTGCCAAGGTCTGCCCGGTAACTGGAATAGGAGAACCAGGAATGGGAAGGGAAATCTGCGCCATGACGGCGAGAAAGAAGGTTCCCCCGAGAACAAAGCCAACTTGATTTAATAAAGTAGACCGTGGGACTAAGGCGGTGCGCAGTACGGCGACTTGAGACATGAAGTATGAATCCTCACTCTTGACCGCTAGCGCCAAGGTTTAGTTTCTTGAAAAGTTGTAACAAAAGCCTACTCCAACGAGAATATACGGGTGAGTAGAGCTGGCTTAAATAAAGACCCCGAAGATGTCTCCAAGATGTTCGATGGCGTGGCAAAACGCTACGACCTGCTCAATGACCTCTTGAGTCTGGGCCGGACCAAAGCCTGGCGTCGGGTTGTCACAGCCACCATCGCCCCAAAGCCGGGAATGAAGATCCTGGACCTTGCCGCCGGGACTGGTTCCTCCAGTCGACCTTTGGCCGATGGCGGTGCGGATGTAATTCCCCTTGATTTCTCCGAGGGAATGTTGGCCGCGGGCCGCAAGCGCCACCCCGATCTGCCCTTTACCCATGGCGATGCCCTCAATCTGCCCTTCGCCGCTGACCATTTTGATGTGACGACGATCTCATTTGGCCTGCGAAATACCTCAGATCCCGGGGCGGCGCTGCGCGAAGCCCTTCGGGTAACCCAGCCGGGCGGGCGAATGGTGGTTGTGGAGTTCTCCCAGCCGACCAATTTTCTCTTTCGGACAATTTATATTAATTACCTGATGCGAGCCCTACCTTCGATCGCTCGGAAGGTTTCGGCCAACCCAGAGGCTTACATCTATCTCGCCGAATCAATTCGGGCCTGGCCCAACCAGAAGGGGTTGGCTGCCATGATGACCGGCGCCGGATTCGAGCGGGTTGGCTGGCAAAACCTGACTTTTGGAATTGTCGCAGTTCACACCGGTTATAAGCCTAAGAGCGCACCAACTAACTAGCGCTTAACCCCTAAACTCTGAGCGTGAACCCATACGTACCGATTTTGGTGATTGGCGCAATTGGTTTTGGCTTCGGAGCCATCTCAGTAGTAGCCGCCGCGATCACCGGCCCAAAGCGTTATAACCGAGCAAAGTCAGATGCATATGAATGTGGCATCGAACCATCTCCGCAAGCAGCAGGTGGCGGTCGCTTTCCGGTCAAATACTTTCTCACCGCGATGCTCTTTATCGTCTTCGATATTGAAATCGTTTTCCTATATCCGTGGGCAGTCTCCTTCGACAAGCTTGGATTATTTGGTCTTGTTGAAATGATGATCTTTATCGTCACGGTCTTCATTGCATATGCATATGTTTGGCGTCGTGGCGGATTGGAATGGGATTAAAAAATGGGTCTTGAAGAAAAATTACCAAGCGGATTTGCATTAACGTCTGTTGAAAAACTTGCAGGTTACATGCGAAAGAATTCGCTCTGGCCGGCAACATTTGGTCTTGCTTGTTGCGCCATTGAAATGATGGCTGCAGGAGCGGGTCGATACGATTTAGCACGTTTTGGTATGGAAGTTTTCCGCGCATCTCCACGTCAAGCAGATTTGATGATTGTTGCTGGTCGAGTCTCTAACAAGATGGCACCAGTTCTTCGTCAGATTTACGATCAAATGGCCGGACCAAAGTGGGTTATTGCCATGGGCGCTTGCGCATCTTCAGGTGGAATGTTCAATAACTACGCCATTGTTCAAGGCGTAGATCACGTGGTTCCAGTTGATATTTATCTACCTGGTTGTCCACCACGCCCAGAAATGCTTATGGATGCGATCTTGAAATTGCACGAACATATTGGCAGCGAAAAATTAGGTGTAAATCGTCAGCAAGTAATTCGCGAAGTTGAAGCAGCGGCAATGGCTGCAAAACCAACTCATCAATTGAATGGTCTACTACGTTGAGCAATCATATGAATGAAGAAAAAGCACATGGCATGTTTGGTGCTTCTGGTTCCGGAGATACATCTGGATTCGGTGGATTAGTTCGGAGTTCAGTGTCGGCCGGTGCATCAGAACGACCTTACGGTGGTTACTTCGATGACTTAGCCGATGACTTAGAGCGAGCCTATCCAGCATTTAGTGATGCAATTGAGAGAGTTGTTGTTGATCGTGGTGAACTTACGCTTTTCATCAAACGAGATCGACTATTTGAAGTAGCGAAAATTTTGCGCGATGAACCAACGCTTCGATTTGAAATGTGCCTGGGTGTTAATGGCGTTCATTATCCGGATGAAGTTGGTCGGGAACTGCATGCGGTTTATCCATTGCTCTCCATGACTCATAATCGCCGAGTCCGCATGGAAGTCGCGGTTCCAGAATCAGATCCGCACTTGCCTTCGTTAATTGAATTGTGGGGCGGAAATAACTGGCACGAACGTGAGACCTATGACATGTTCGGAATTATTTTTGATGGACATCCTGGTTTAACTCGAATTTTAATGCCGGACGATTGGCCCGGACATCCGCAGCGCAAGGACTATCCACTTGGTGGAATTCCAATTGAATATAAAGGCGCAACGGTTCCGGCTCCTAGCGAAAGAAGGGCATATCGATGAGTACCACTGATAGTTATGCCTCAAGCAGAGAAACTACTGAAGGTCGGGTCTATTCAGTAACTGGTGGCGACTGGGATTCAATGGTTACTGAAATTGGAGCAACCAAAGAAGAACGTGTAGTCGTCAACATGGGTCCACAGCACCCATCAACTCATGGAGTGTTGCGACTTGTCCTCGAGCTCGAAGGTGAAACAGTCACTGAAGCTCGATCTGGCATTGGATATCTTCATACTGGCATCGAAAAAAATGCCGAGTATCGCACCTGGACCCAAGGGGTCACCTTTGTAACCCGTATGGACTATTTGGCACCACTCTTCAACGAGGCCGCTTATTGCTTAGGCGTTGAAAAGTTGTTGGGAATAACTAACGATGTTCCCGAGCGGGCCAGCGTTATTCGCGTCATGATGATGGAGTTCAACCGAATCTCTTCCCACATGGTGGCACTAGGTACTGGTGCGCTAGAACTTGGTGCACTTTCCCCGATGATCTTTGCCTTCCGCGAACGGGAGAAGGTATTAGATATCTTCGAAATGATCTCTGGTCTAAGAATGAATATGGCCTATATCCGTCCCGGCGGAGTAGCTCAAGACCTTCCAGAGAATGCCGTTTCTAAGATTCGAGAAACTGTTAAAGAGCTTCGTCATAACTTTAAAGACAATGCAAAGATGCTCATCGGAAACTCCATCTGGATTAAGCGCACCAAGGACATTGGTTATCTAGATCTAGCCGGATGTATCACTTTAGGTATCACTGGTCCCGTGCTTCGATCAACTGGAATGCCTTGGGATCTTCGCAAGACTGAGCCTTACTCTGGATATGAAAATTACAATTTCGATGTTGTCACCACAGACACCTGTGATGTTTACGGTCGTTTCTTGATTCGTATGCAGGAGTTGGAACAGTCACTGCGGATCATTGAACAAGCCTGCGATAAGTTGGATGGACTTCAAGGTGCGCCAGTAATGGTCTCCGACAAGAAAATTGCTTGGCCATCACAACTTTCGGTTGGTACAGATGGCATGGGAAATTCACTGAACCATATTCGCGAGATCATGGGCGAATCCATGGAATCGCTTATTCATCACTTCAAGTTGGTGACGGAAGGTTTCCGTGTCCCAGCCGGACAGGTTTATAGCGCAGTGGAATCTCCAAGAGGTGAAACCGGAGTTCATCTTGTTTCCGATGGTGGTACGCGTCCTTACCGACTTCACTTCCGCGAACCTTCTTTTAATAATCTTCAATCAATTTCGGCAATGTGCGAAGGATCTTTCATTGCAGATGTGGTTGCAGCAGTCGCTTCTATTGACCCCGTGATGGGTGGTGTTGACCGATAATGGCTTTTTCAACTGACCAATTGGCAATCATGGATTCCATAATTGCTCGTTATCCGAAATCTCGCTCCGCAATCATGCCACTATTGCACTATGTGCAATCACTCGCTGGCTACGTAACCGCTGAAGGTATTGAGGCAATAGCCGAAAAGCTTTCACTGGCAACGGCCGAAGTCACAGCCGTCTCAACCTTCTATACCCAATATCAATCTGAACCCGTCGGTGAATACCATGTCGGAATTTGCACCAACACCTTGTGTGCAGTTATGGGTGGGGACGCAATCTACGAAGCAGTCAGCGAGCACTTGGGAATTGAAAACCACGGAGTCACTCCTGATGGCAAAGTTTCGTTAGAGCGAATTGAATGTAACGCGGCTTGCGATTACGCACCTGTCGTTATGGCCAACTGGGAGTTCTACGACAATCAGACCGTTCAAAGCGTTAAAGATTTAGTCGATGGCGCTCGCAACGGAAATCCGCCAGCGCCAACTCGCGGTCCTTCCACACTTCGTACTTGGAAAGAGAATTCTGCAGTCTTGGCTGGACTACCTGATGGTCTCGCCGGCGAAGGTGTATCAGCTGGTGAACCTTCAAAACTTGGTTTGAAAATCTCCCGGGGGAATTCATGACTCAATTAACGCCCGTTCTCTCTGCGCATTGGGATGAAGCCGATTCCTTCACTATTGCTGGATACCGCCGCCATGGTGGCTACACCGCAATAGAAAAAGCTTTGGCCATGGAGCCAGATGCAGTAATTCAATTGGTAAAAGATTCCGGACTTCGTGGTCGTGGTGGAGCGGGTTTTCCAACTGGCATGAAGTGGGGCTTTATTCCACAAGGCGATGGCAAAGAACATTATTTAGTTGTAAACGCTGATGAATCTGAACCTGGAACTTGCAAAGATGTTCCGTTGATGATGGCTAATCCTCACGTACTTGTCGAAGGTGTAATCATCGCCTCATATGCAATTCGGGCTAACTACGCATTTATCTATGTGCGCGGTGAAGTTACCCACGTGGTTCGCCGGTTGCAGGCGGCAATTTCTGAAGCCTATGCCGCTGGACATCTTGGTAAGAATATTCATGGCAAGGGTTACGACCTAGAACTCGTTCTTCACGTTGGAGCCGGTGCTTACATTTGTGGCGAAGAAACTGCGCTCTTGGATTCTTTGGAAGGTTTCCGTGGTCAGCCTCGGTTGCGTCCACCCTTTCCAGCAATCGCCGGTCTCTATGCCAGACCAACAGTTGTTAACAATGTGGAATCCATCGCTTCAGTGCCATCAATTGTTAATAATGGCGCTGAATGGTTCCAATCAATGGGAACTGAAAAGAGCAAGGGTTACACCCTCTATTCGCTCTCCGGCCACGTCGCCAATCCAGGCCAATTCGAAGCACCGTTAGGCATCACCTTGCGCGAACTTTTGGAATACGCCGGTGGAATTCGGGCTGGGCATCAACTCAAGTTTTGGACCCCAGGTGGATCCTCAACTCCAATTTTCACTCAGGCCAATCTAGATACGCCATTGGATTACGAAGGTGTAGCTGCCGCTGGTTCCATGTTGGGAACTAAGGCGCTTCAAGTCTTCGATGAAACCACCTGTGTAGTTCGCGCCGTCCTTCGATGGACCGAGTTCTATAAGCATGAATCATGCGGAAAGTGCACCCCATGCCGTGAAGGCACTTGGTGGCTGGTTCAGATTCTTCGGGATCTTGAAGCAGGAAAGGGGACCGCGGCGGATCTGGATAAATTGCTAGATATCGTCGACAACATTGCCGGTCGTTCTTTCTGCGCCCTTGCTGATGGAGCGGCAAGTCCAATTATTTCTTCACTGAAGCATTTCCGTGAGGAATACATGCAACATCTCAATCAAGGCGGCTGTCCCTTTGATCCAGCTGCTTCCACCTTATTTGCGACAGCAGGTTCACGATGACTCCAGAGCAAGCACTTGTTGAAGTTGAAATGATCACCTGCATCATTGACGGATTTGAAGTAACCGTTCCGAAGGGGACGTTAGTCATTCGTGCTGCAGAGAAGCTGGGAATTCAAATTCCTCGCTTCTGCGATCACCCATTGCTTTCTCCTGCCGGAGCATGTCGTCAATGCTTGGTCGATATCGAAATCAACGGCCGAGCCTTTCCGAAACCTCAAGCCTCATGCACCATTCCGGTCGAAACTGGAATGATTGTAAAGACTCAATTGACTTCTCCCGTTGCGGAAAAAGCGCAAAAGGGAATTATGGAATTGTTACTGATCAATCACCCATTGGATTGCCCAGTCTGCGATAAGGGCGGGGAGTGCCCACTCCAGAACCAAGCCATGAGCAGTGGCCGCGGTGAATCTCGCTACGAAGGTGTTAAGCGCACTTTCGAAAAACCAGTTGCCATCTCTTCACAAGTTCTTCTAGATCGAGAGCGTTGCGTGCTCTGCGCTCGCTGTACCCGCTTCTCAGATCAAATCGCTGGTGATCCATTTATCACTTTGAATGAACGAGGCGCACTGCAGCAAGTTGGAATTTACGAGAAAGACCCATTCGAGTCTTATTACTCAGGCAATACCGTTCAGATCTGTCCAGTCGGCGCACTTACTGGTGCTTCTTACCGATTCCGCTCACGTCCCTTTGACTTAGTCTCCACGCCTTCGGCATGTGAGCACTGCGCGTCAGGTTGTGCAATGCGTACTGATGTACGCCGCGGAAAGACCTTGCGCCGTCTTGCTGGTGAAGATGCTGCAGTAAATGAAGAATGGAATTGCGACAAAGGTCGTTGGGCCTTCAAGTACATCTCCAGCAAAGAACGAATCGCTTCGCCTTTAGTGCGAGGCACTGATGGTGAACTTCACGAAGCCTCTTGGCCAGAAGCTCTGGCAGCAGCTGCTGCTGGATTAAAGGGCAAGCGAGTCGGTGTTCTCGTCGGTGGTCGAGCCACAGTTGAAGATGCTTATGGTTACAGCAAATTTGCTCGCGTCGCTCTTTCAACAAACGATATTGATTTTAGAGCCCGAGCCCACAGCGATGAAGAAACCTCCTTTCTCTCCGCAGTTGCTCTTGGCTTAACCACTACGTATGCCGACATCGATCGCGCCGACAAAGTGGTTCTTCTAGGCTTTGAACCAGAAGATGAATCACCAATCGTCTTTTTGCGAATTTTCAAGCAAGTTCGCAAGCGTTCACTTCCAGTCCTAACGGTTGCTGCGTTTGCCAGCCGTGGATCGAAGAAAATGAAGGCAACCTTGCTTCCCGTTGTTGCTGGAAATGAAGCAGCCGTCATTGCTGGAATTTCAGAGCTAACCTCCAGGAGCGTGATCTTGGTCGGCGAAAGATTGTCTGAATCCGTAGGCGCGCTCTCCGCCGCAAAAGCTCTTGCCGATTCCACTGGTGCCAAACTTGCGTGGATTCCTCGTCGTGCCGGAGAACGTGGCGCATTAGATGTCGGAGCAATTTCAACGCTTCTGCCTGGTGGCCGTCCGGTCTCAGATCCTGCAGCTCGCGTAGATCTTGCTGCTGCCTGGGGCGTGGATTCACTCCCAACAAGTTCTGGCCGAACAACCGCACAAATTTTGGCTGCCGCAGAATCTAAGGAATTAGATGCTGTTGTTATCGGTGGCGTTGATCCGCTAGATATTTCGGCACAAGCACTGGGTCAATTGCTCAATACCTTCGTACTATCGCTGGAAATTTCCCACAGCGCTGTCACCGCGATTGCAGATGTTGTTCTGCCGGTTGCCGCCGTTGCTGAAAAGAGTGGAACATTCCTAGATTGGGAAGGTCGGGCCCGAGCCTTTGACAAGGCAATACCTGACTCATTGACCCGCAGCGATGTAAGAATTCTTTCGATGCTGGCAGATGAAATCGGAGCTGCAATCAATCTTCCAACAGTTGCTGCAACAGCCCGAGAAATTCAATCATTAGATAAATGGGATGGCGCAACAGTTGCCTTCGCTCCAGTATCTGATGGTAGCGCACCAAAAGTATCTGGCAGCGAAGCGGTATTGGCTTCGCACCGATTGCTTTTGGACCTTGGAACATTACAAAATGGCGAAGCAAACTTGGCAGGTACTGCCAGAAGCGCAACCGCAAATATCTCCCAAGGTCGGGCCGCCACTCTTGGCGTAGCCGAGGGCGATCTAGTTCAGATCTCAACGCAGCGTGGCAGTGTTACCGTGCCAGCGCACATCACTGAGATGGATGATTCATCAGTTTGGATTCCGCGGAACTCTGAAGGTTCACAAGCCATTGCCAACCTGGGCAATGTAAGTGGCGAAGTTGTAACGGTGGTGAAAGCATGAATGCTGCACAATTAATAGCCAATGATCCTGGTTGGGTCATTCTCGTAAAAGGCTTGCTCGTCTTCGTGCTCTGCGTTGTACTGACTCTGATGTCGGTATGGGGCGAGCGTCGACTAGTTTCCTTTATGCAGATGCGCGTGGGTCCAAACCGCGTGGGCAAATTCGGATTATTGCAATCCCTCGCAGATGGCGTGAAGTTGGCGCTAAAAGAGGATTTAATTCCGAAAGCAGCAGATCGGATTGTTTTCGTAATTGCTCCAATCATCAGCGCAACTACATGCTTTATGGCATTTGCAGTAATTCCCATGACTGGAAAAGTTTCTCTCTTCGGACACCAAACTGTGATGCAGTTGACCGATCTCCCCGTCGGAGTTCTCTATGTATTAGCGATCGCATCCGTGGGCGTATACGGCATTGTTTTAGCCGGGTGGTCTTCGGGTTCCACTTATCCACTTCTAGGTGGACTTCGCTCCAGCGCCCAGGTTATTTCTTATGAAGTAGCTATGGGACTTTCATTGGTCGCGGTCTTTATTTACGCCGGCTCAATGTCGACTTCAGATATCGTGGCCGCACAAAATCATTGGTGGTTTGCTGTTGTTCTCTTCCCATCATTTGTTATTTATGCGATCTCAATGGTTGGCGAAACCAACCGTGCGCCATTTGACCTTGCTGAAGCCGAAGGTGAACTTGTCGGTGGATTCCACACGGAATACTCGTCGTTGAAGTTTGCACTTTTCTTCTTGGCTGAATACGTCAACATTGTTGCAGTGTCATCTCTGGCAACCACGCTTTTCCTCGGTGGTTATCACGCACTTCCAGGTTTGGGTTTCACGGAAACTTGGCTCGGTGGTTGGTTCACCATGGTCTGGTATCTATTAAAAGTAATTTTCTTCTTCTTTATCTTTGTTTGGCTCCGCGGAACTCTTCCACGCATGCGTTATGACCAATTCATGCAATTTGGTTGGAAAGTATTGATCCCCGTCAGCCTTCTCTGGATCATGGTGGTCTCAACACTTCGCATCATGTCTCAACGCAATACTGGCCGACCAATAATTATGGGCTTTACGGTGGGAGTCGTGCTGATTGTTTTAGCGGTCACTTCTCTCTTCGATTCTGCAAAGCGGCGACGTCGTGAAGCCGATGCCCTTGGTGAACTCCCTGAGCCTTCTTTCCCTGTACCTGCAATTCCCGAGCCACGAGTGGAGCAATTAAATGGCTGAGAATTCCTTAACGCCCCGACCAGAAGATTTCGGATTGGCTAAAGCGGCTTCCGAAAGTGTTCCTATTACAGATCAGGAACCTTCAGGCTTTTTCAAGCAGCTCTTGGGATTCTGGGTCACCTTCCAAGCGATGTTTAAGAAGCCAAATACGGTGCAATATCCAGAAGTAAAGGAACCGACTGCTCCTAGATTTCATGGCCGCCACCAACTAAACCGTCATGAAGATGGATTAGAAAAGTGCATTGGCTGCGAACTCTGTGCTTGGGCTTGCCCAGCCGATGCCATCTTGGTGGAAGGTGCAAACAATGAAGAGGGCGCGCAATTCTCACCTGGTGAGCGTTACGGCCGGGTTTATCAAATTAATTACCTCCGCTGTATTTTCTGCGGATTGTGCATAGAAGCCTGTCCGACTCGTGCGTTAACTATGACAAATGAGTACGAGCTAGCCGATGATCAACGCAGCAAATTAATCTTTGAAAAAGAAGATTTACTTGCCCCGCTTCGCCAAGGAATGTTGATGCCACCTCATCCAATGTATCCAGGTAGCGATGATGGCACCTACTACCGCGGTGAAGTTAAAGGTTCACACCCTTCCCAAGAGACGGCCCCACATGCTTAATTTCGCACTAGAAGTCGGAAAGACTCATACTCCAGAAGCAGTTTTATTCTGGTTCCTTGCACCTCTTGCGGTTCTCTCCGCACTGGGAATGTTGATGGCAAAGAAGGCAGTTCACTCTGCGCTTCTTTTAGCCTGGATCATGATTTCGCTGGCCATTTTCTATATTGCAGAAGATGCGCTCTTTCTCGGAATTGTTCAGGTCGTCGTCTATACCGGCGCCGTCATGATGCTCTTCCTCTTTATTCTTATGTTGGTTGGCGTGGATACTGCCGATTCTTTGGTGGAAAATATCAAAGGACAACGCGCTGCTTCTATCGCCGCCGCTATCGGTTTGGCTGGATTGCTCACATCCCTTATCGGCCGAGCCAATATGGGTCGGAGCGCAGTTGGTCTTACCGGAGCAAATGCCAATGGAAATGTGCAGGGCTTAGCCGAACAATTATTTACCAAGTATGTCTGGGCATTTGAAGTAATTTCTGCCCTATTGATCACCGCCGCTTTGGGTGCAATGGTTTTGGCTCATAGCCAAAGAATTCGTTCGCGCACTATTCAACGCGATCAATCGATCGCTAGGTTCCGCGGTTCTTCTTTGGCCGAAGCAGCCGGACTACCTGGTTCAGGAGTTTATGCTCGCCACAACGCTGTCGATGTTCCTGCTCTGCTTCCCGATGGAACTCCAGCGCCTACATCGATTTCTGCCGTGTTAGAAGCTAGAGGCGACATGATCGAATCTGGAACCTTTGCCCTGCAACCTAAAGAGGAGGAGGAGAACTAAATGGATATCTCAAATTACCTTTATCTATCGGCAATTCTCTTCACGATTGGCGCCATCGGTGTAGTCGTTCGCCGAAATGCAATTGTTGTTTTCATGTGCGTGGAATTGATGCTTAATGCCGCCAACTTGGCGTTCGTTACCTTCTCCAGAATAAATGGCAATCTAGATGGCCAGGTAGCCTCCTTCTTCACCATGGTCGTGGCTGCTTGCGAAGTTGTTGTTGGCCTAGCGATTATCGTCACGATGTATCGCTCCCGTCGATCGGCATCCGTTGACGATGCCAGTTTGTTGAAACGGTAATCATGACAAGTTCACATTTGGTCTATTTAATCGCGCTACCGCTATTTAGTTCTGCCTTCTTGATCTTGATGGGCCGCAAAGCCGACAAGTGGGGTCACATTTTTGCAACCTTGATTTCTGCTGCCGTCTTTGGTGTTGGCGTCTCTGAGTTCATGGCGATGCACAGCCGGGCCGGCGATATGCGGGCGGTAACACAACACCTATTTAGCTGGATCTCAGTTGGAACCTTCCAAGTCGATGCCTCTTTGCTTCTTGATCAATTATCGATTTGCTTTGTTCTCTTAATTTCTGGTGTTGGAACCTTGATTCATATTTATTCCATTGCCTATATGTCCCACGATAAAGATCGCCGTAGATTCTTCGCGTATCTAAACTTCTTTATCGCGGCTATGTTGCTCTTGGTTCTTGGCGATTCTTATCTCAACCTCTATGTTGGTTGGGAAGGCGTTGGCCTTGCTTCTTACTTACTTATTGGTTTCTGGAATCAAAAACCCACTTACGCAACTGCAGCAAAGAAGGCATTTGTTGCCAACCGTGTCGGCGATGTCGGTTTGTCGCTGGCGATCATGATTGCCTTCGCTCAATTTGGTTCCGTTACCTTTGATGGCGTCAAAGCAGGCGTTCATGGAGCATCTCCGGCAGCGCTGACCGCGCTTGGTGCGATGTTGTTGCTCGCAGCAGCAGGAAAGTCGGCTCAGTTCCCATTGCAATCTTGGCTTGGGGATGCCATGGCTGGTCCAACTCCAGTTTCGGCGCTGATCCACGCTGCAACCATGGTTACGGCTGGCGTCTACTTAATTACGCGCTCAAATTTCATTTTCGATGGTTCTTCAACCGCCCGACTATTAGTAGTCATAGTTGGTGGAATCACCCTGCTCTTCGGTGCTCTCATAGGTACTGCTAAAGACGATATTAAGAAAGCTTTGGCTGCGTCCACCATGTCTCAGATTGGTTACATGATCTTGGCATCTGGCTTAGGTCCAGTTGGATACGCCATCGCGATCATGCACCTGCTGACCCACGGTTTCTTCAAGGCCGGAATGTTCTTGGGCGCTGGTTCAGTTATGCACGGAATGGATGATGAAGTAAATATGCGTCGATATGGCGCGATCGGCAAGGTTATGCCGATCACCTTCGCAACCTTTGGTCTGGGATATCTAGCCATTATCGGTGTTCCACCGTTCGCTGGCTTTTATTCAAAAGATAAGATTATTGAAATCGCATTTAATGCCGGTGGCACCAAAGGAATTATCTTGGGTGGCGCCACTCTCTTGGGTGCTGCAATAACCGCCTTCTATATGACTCGATTGATGGTTATGACTTTTGCTGGCTCAAAGCGCTGGGATGATAAGGCTCATCCACACGAGAGCCCAGTATTGATGTGGCTACCAATGGTGGTCTTAGCAATTGGTTCCGTTGCCACTGGATTCCTATTTAATTCGGGGAATTCTTTAGTCAACTGGCTTGCACCAGTCTTGAATCCCAACAATGTTGAAAGCGGAAGCGAATTAATGAAACCTATCGTGGTTTCTTCTCTCGCTTTATTGGCGGTGATTTTGGGAGTTGCTCTAGCAGTTACTAAGTATCGCACCGTGCCGGTTGAAGCACCTGAAGATGTTTCAATCTTTACGAAGGTTGCTCGCCGAGACTTACTTCAAGATGCATTCAATGAAACAGTCTTAATGCGTCCAGGACAGATACTGACCGCCGGGCTAGTAAAGACCGATTATTTCGCAATTGATGGTTTGGTTCGTCTAATTGGTGCCGTTGTATCTGGTACCTCTACCTTCCTTCGAAGAATTCAAAATGGTTATGTCCGAAGCTACGCGTTGATTATGGTTATTGGCGCACTTGCTCTCATTGCAACGATTTGGGTGGTGACCTTGTGAGTTTCTTAACGGCGATAATGCTTATCCCGCTATTGGGTTCTTTGATAGTGGCGATACTGCCTAAAGACAAAACTAAGTTAATCAAGCAAGCAGCTTTCGCTACCTCTGTGCTGGTTGCAGCGATAACTATTGGTGCTTTCGTTAATTTTGATTCCAGTAACAAGGCCGATCAATTCCTCCAGGATCATTCCTGGATCCCAAGTATTGGCGCAGACTTCTCGCTGGGTGTTGATGGGATCGGTATGGCACTAATCCTGATGGCTGCCATTCTGGTTCCGATCGTGATCTTGGCTGGTTGGAATGAATCCCAATCCGGGAAATGGGGAGTGAAAACTTTCTACATTCTTATCCTGATTTTGGAAACGATGATGGTTGGCGTTTTCTCCGCTGAAGATGTCTTCCTTTTCTATGTTTTCTTCGAAGCGATGTTAATACCGGTCTATTTCCTCATCGGAGGTTATGGTCAGGGAAATCGTGCCGCGGCAGCGATGAAGTTCTTGTTGTACAGCCTTTTCGGTGGCTTGCTGATGTTGGCGGCGATTATTGGTTTGTACGTCATCTCTGGAAATCAAACCGGTCATTCCTTTGATATCAATACATTATCTAGTTTGACGATTGATCAATCAACACAGAATTTCTTGTTCCTAGGATTCTTCATTGCATTTGCCATCAAGGCGCCGTTGTGGCCATTCCACACCTGGCTTCCTGATGCAGCGCGTGCTTCGACTCCAGGAACCTCAATCCTCTTGTTAGGTGTTCTAGATAAAGTCGGTACCTACGGAATGATGAGATTTTGTATCACTCTCTTCCCAGAGGCCACAAAGACTTTCACTCCGATCATCATCGTACTATCGGTGATCTCGATTCTCTACGGAGCATTCCTTGCTATCGGCCAGAAAGAGATCAACGGTTTGATCGCTTTCACCTCCATTTCGCACTTTGGATTTATCACCTTGGGAATTTTCTCTATGACTTCGCAAGGCATGTCTGGTGCGACTTTGTATATGGTCAACCACGGGTTCTCAACCGCGGCGCTATTTATGGTTGGCGGCTGGATGATTTCTCGTCGTGGTTCATCCAAGATCGAAGATTTCGGTGGCCTTCAACGCGTGACTCCGATTATGGCTTGGTGCTTCTTTATTGCCGGAATGTCGGCGCTAGCTCTTCCGGGACTTTCCAGCTTCGTGAGCGAATTTCTAGTGTTGGTTGGAACCTTTACGCGCTACCCAGTTGCGGCAATCTTTGGAACCGTCGGCATTATTTTGGCGGCTCTTTATGTTCTTATCGTGGTTCAGAAATCTTTGCATGGACCGACGGCTCCCGGTAATGAAGGTATGAGTGATCTCAACCTGCGCGAGAAAGTTGCCATCGCTCCAGTTATTGCGCTTCTAGTTCTTCTCGGCTTTTTCCCTAAGCCATTGCTCGATGCAATCAACCCAGCAGCCACCCATGTGATGGTTCACTCCGGGGTAACCGATCCAGCACCTAAGGCAGGTAAGTAAATTGCTGACCGCACCAGTTCTTAACTACTCATTACTCGCACCTATATTGGTCATTCTGGGCGGCGCATTGCTCGGCGTACTTGTTGAAGCGTTCCTGAGCCGGGCTATCCGAGCCAGCGTTCAACTCACTATTTCGTTGGGCTCTTTGATTCTCGCCTTCGCACAACTATGGCGAACTCATTCGCAGACCTCATTGACGGCGGCCGTGAATTCGGTGACCATCGATGGTGCCAGCGTCTTTTTCCAAGGAATCATTTTGGTTCTGGCATTTATCGCGGTCTTGTTGATAGCCGACCAGGATAACTTTGCTGCCCAAGCTTCAGCAGTTCCAGGGTCCGAAGAAGAACGCGCGGCCATTCAATCTGGAAAGCAACAGACTGAAATTTTCCCACTAACCCTTTTTGCGGTAGCTGGAATGATGCTTTTCCCAATGGCCAATGACTTGATTACCTTGTTCGTTGCCCTGGAAGTTCTCTCCTTGCCGTTGTACTTAATGGCTGGTCTATCCAGGCGTCGTCGTTTGCTCTCGCAAGAAGCGGCATTGAAGTACTTCTTGCTAGGTGCATTCTCTTCTGCATTCTTCTTATTCGGTGCGGCATTCCTCTATGGATATTCCAATAGCCTGACTTTGAGCGGGATTTCGGCAGCCATTACAGGTGGCAGTGGAAATGACATCTTTTTGCTTATTGGCATTTCCTTCCTCAGCGTTGGTCTGCTCTTCAAAGTCGGCGCCGTTCCATTCCATTCGTGGACCCCGGATGTTTATCAAGGTGCGCCAACTCCTATTACTGGATTTATGGCAGCGTGTACCAAGGTTGCCGCTTTCGGTGCCACATTAAGAATCTTCTATGTCGGACTTGCAGCCGCGCAATGGCAATGGAAACCGATCATCACGGCCATTGCAATTTTGACCATGGCGGTTGGCGCAATTGCTGCCATCGCACAACGCGATGTAAAGCGAGCCCTGGCATTTTCCTCCATTGCTCACGCAGGTTTTCTCCTCACTGGCGTGCTTGCCTTGAATAAGGCTGGACTTTCTGCGTCACTGTTTTATCTAGTGGCTTATGGATTCACCACGCTTGGCGCCTTCGGAATAGTGACTTTGGTGCGCGATTCAACGGGTGAGGTTACCGACCTTAATCGATGGGCTGGACTTGGAAAGAAATCTCCACTGATTTCTGCGATGTTCGTTCTCTTCCTATTGAGCTTTGCCGGTATTCCAATGACTAGCGGATTTATTGGAAAGTTCTCTCTCTTCAATGCCGCATATGAATCTGGAAATATCAATGTGGTAATTGTTGGTGTACTTTCTAGCGCTGTTGCCGCCTTCTTCTATTTGCGAATCGTGGTCTTGCTCTACTTCACCGAACCAACCAGCGATACCGTCACGGTTGTTATTCCTTCGATCCTTACCCGTGCCGCAATTACCGTTTGCGCCGTGGTCACTATCGTTCTTGGTATTTATCCATCATTAGTTCTTAATATGGCCGATACCTTCGCGAGCTTCCTTCAGTAATGTCATCACTTGGGATCTCTGATCTAGATCCAGAGTTGGAAGAATCACTTCTTACCGACATGGCTCGGATTGAAGCGCTACTTGCTTCGCAAATACTGGGGGACTACCCGCTATTGGTAGAAACTTCCAGGCATTTAGTCGAAGCCGGTGGAAAAAGATTACGACCCCTTCTGGTTTTATTGGCAGCACAATTTGGTGACCCCACTGATTTCAATGTCATTCGAGCAGGCGTAGTTGTTGAATTAACTCACCTGGCAACTTTGTATCATGACGATGTCATGGATGAAGCGCCATTGCGTCGTGGGGTAGAAAGTGCCAATAATCGTTGGGGCAATACCGTCGCTATCTTGACCGGGGACTACTTATTTGCAAAAGCCTCTGCCTTACTTGCCGACATTGGCCCAGAAGCAGTTCGATTACAGGCTTACACTTTCGAGCGTTTGGTTATTGGCCAAATCAGCGAAACTCAGGGCTTTACAGCGGGATTGACGCCACTGGAGCATTACCTCAAGGTTGTTGCTGAAAAAACTGGCTCCCTTATTGCTGCTAGTGCCCGATATGGTGCAATGACCTCCGAGGCAGACCCAGAAATCATGGAGATTTTGACCCAGTTCGCCGAACACATCGGCATTACTTTCCAACTTGCAGATGACGTCATTGATATTGCCAGCACCACCAACGAATCCGGTAAGACACCAGGGACTGATCTTCGCGAAGGCGTTCCAACCTTGGTAACCATTTTTGCTATGGAATCAACCGATCCAAAAGATGACGAATTAAAGGCCGCGCTATCGGCTCCGATCACCGATGAAGCAATTGTGGCTAAGACCTTAGCGACACTGCGAAATCATGAAGCCATGGACAAGTCCAAGAAGTTGCTTGAGGAGTATTCCAATTCATCTAGAGAACTTTTGAATCGCCTGCCGGCTGGAGCTGCGAAGGATGCCCTAATCTCCTTGTGCGAGGCGATCATCACTCGGACTGCTTGATTTCACCAAGTCAATTCCCAGCGCAATCAGCGCAACCCAAATAACTAAGAAGCCGACCCATCTGCCGACAGTCATGTGTTCGTGCTTGACCCAAACTCCCAATATAAAATTAAGGGTTGGCGTTATGAACTGAAGTAAGCCAACGATGCTAAATGGCAATCTGGTTGTTGCGCCATTGAAAAGCAGTAAGGGAACAGCGGTTACTACTCCGGCACCGATCAAGAAGATGGAAACTCCCCAACCGTGCCCGAAAGAACCGGTGCCCTGCGAACCGAGCCACAAGATATAGCCGAAGTAAGGAAT
Organism: uncultured Actinomycetes bacterium; assembly: GCA_903850565.1. Taxonomy (GTDB): domain Bacteria; phylum Actinomycetota; class Actinomycetes; order Nanopelagicales; family Nanopelagicaceae; genus CAIMZW01. The sequence continues at coordinate 9,576 of CAINLV010000013.1, read as the reverse complement.
GAAGGAAATGACAGTTTCAATTGCCAGACTTTCTAAACTCCCCAGCCCCAACTTCTTCTTCATAAATCCGTAGCTGCCCCACGATAAAGCGATGGTTAGACCAATCCAAGGAAGCTTTCCGGTGTCAAAAGTTAGGACTGCCACGCCAACGGCAGCAACTATGACTGAAAACCATTGCAGAAAACGCAACTTCTCTTTCAGAAAAATAGTGCCATAGGCGATGATGACCAGGGGATTGATGTAATAACCCAGGGAAGCATCCACAATTCGGCGATTATTTACCGCCCAGATATAAACCAGCCAGTTGATTGATATCAGAATTGATGCCAAAGTTAATTTGGCGAAAATGTGTGGAACTTTAAATACCTTGAAGGTAGACCCCAGTTGTTTATTAATCCCCAAGGCAATCAGACAAAAAAACAGAGTCCAGATCGCACGATGGGAAACGATTTCAAAAGGGTGAGCCTTGTCGCTTAGTTGCCAGTACAGCGGAAATAAACCCCAAAGCGTGTAGGCCGATATCCCGAAAAGATATCCAAGGCGACTTCGATTCAATCAATCCTGCTAACGGTAGTTATTGAATTGAACTGCAAATTCCCATGGATGGTTCTTTACCAGCGCAATCGCATCCTGCAGGTCGTCGCGGCTCTTGCTGGTGACCCGAAGGGATTCGCCTTGGATCTGGGACTTGATGGTCTTGGGGCCTTCATCGCGAAGAAGTTTGGCGATTTTCTTAGCATCTTCGGTAGAGATGCCCTCTTTGAAGGAACAACTAATTTTGTAGACCTTGCCCGAAAGCATGGGCTCGCCGGCATCAAGGTGCTTCAACGAAACGGTTCGCTTAACGAGTTTGTCTCGGAAAACTTCCAAGGCCGCTTTTGCTCGCTCTTCGGTATCCGCCTCAATCAGGAACTTATCTCCCGACTTCTCGATCTTCGTCCCAGTGTTCTTGAAATCGAACCGGGTCCCAATTTCTCGGTCGGTTTGATTGAAGGCATTATCTACCTCCATATGATCAACTTCAGAGACGATATCGAAACTGGAATCTGCTGCCACGTTTCCCCCAAAAATCAAAAATAAGTGTTTTCCTTACCTGCGCAGGATACACCGCCCGATAAAGGTTCCTAGGCTCAAGTCAGCTTTGAATCAATTGCTTGGAAGAATTGCCTAGACATTGTCGAAGGATCATTCTCTTTCGCCCAGAGGAGTGCTTTCGCTGGCGATCCCCTATAAAGTCCGAATTCAATTAATTCGCGGAGAATGCGCGATAAATCTGAGGCATCATTATTTTCAAAAAAACTGACAAATGGCAACTCTTTCAGTGACTGCAACCCGGGATGGTTTGGTGCCACCACATGATGACCGAAGGTAAATGAAGAATATATCGAACCGGAATTGAGAACTTGAGAATACGGGTAACAAGCGATTTGGATTACTGATGAGACTTTTGCAAAATCGGCTTTTGAAAGAAACTTATCGATGTAAATGGTGCCGGGATACTCAATTGAGATTTCAAGAATTTTACTCGCCACCGCTGGATCTAGGTTTATGCCAGCCACGACAAGAACTAGATCTTCGAATTCACGTCGAAGCTCTTGGAAGACTTCCAGGAGTAGTGGCAAGTTCTTATATGGCCTGATCATTCCCGCAAATCCCAAGACCAGTGCTGAATCTGCAATTCCCATATCGGCCCGGACCTTTGCCGAATCCGAAACTGTTTTGCTAAATCCGAAATAGCTAGAGTGCGGAACGATAATGACCTTATTGGGATCTATCTCAATATATTTTCCTAGTTCCTGAAGGCTCTCTTTGCTCAATAGATGTATAACATCACTCTCACAACTCATTTTTTGCATTAGCGCTATTTCGCCTTGAATATCAAAAGTTTCATGCGGCATAGCGTTATGTACGGTCCAAATCGTTTTTATGGACTTGTTAGATGAGTCTTTATACCTAAATAGACTTTCAAAATCAGAGTGCAGAAGTTGCTCTCTATCGGTCGAATTTTCTGGCCATATTGCATTCTGCCAATGAAAGTGAATCGCATCAATAGATGGATCCAAGTTAAACGGTGTGACTAGTGGCTCCGCCTCCCACGAACTTCCGGACTGTTCAGAATAAAGCATCGATTGATAGTCGTTCGTCAATCTGTAATCTGGGAAGAAACCAATTCGTTTACTTTCTTTGGCTCTCTCCATATTCGAATGCTATCCACCGAATTTGGGTCAGACAATCTGCGAACAAATCTAATCAATTAGTTGTGTGAAATCATGAATTAAATCGAGAAGCAGGGGAGAATTCAGGAGTGGAATTCATGGAACTGGGTTATTCGCTAAACGATCAATTCAGAAATTTCGGCGACTTACTTCTTCGCGAAAGCGCTGGCGCCATTTTAGACTTTAAGTTGGTTGCGAAGAAGTATTCGGGTGGAAGTTTCGGCGGCTCATTGCTCTCTCAAGACTGGTTTAAAACTTTTGGAAACTTGCGCAGCGATCGCCAATTTCTTTTGTACGGCTGCGGGGTTCGTTCAGCAGAAAGAATCGATCAATTACTTCCAGAGAGCGTTGATCTGCTTGGCGTTCGTGGAAATCATTCGCAGGTCGCTACTGGAGTTAATGCAATAGGGGACCCGGGGATACTTGCCCCTCTGACTTTAGGAATAGCTCCAAATATTGACAGAGTGGGCCAATTCTTGATGATCCCTCATAAGAATGACGCCAGTCCCTATTCACCCACGGGCTTTATGCGTATGAGCCCGATGCTTGATCGGGGGACAAGTAGTGCAGAATTTTCTCGCCTCATTGCTGCATCAGATTTTGTTCTGACCGGAAGTCTTCATGTCGGAATCCTTTCTTTTGCGCTGGGAACGCCCTCCTGTTTTTTCAAAGATGAATATTTGGATGTGCCCATCAAGTTCAACGATTTTGCCGACTTCTATAAATTGCCCATAACTTTCGCTTCGAGCGCCGATGAGGGTATCGAGTTCTTTTTGGAGAATCAGAACCAGTGGGGAGATCTCGGATATTCTCATTTCGAATCTCTGATGAACCCACTTTCTGGTTTGCTGAATTTGGATGGCCAGATGTTGCTCCAAAAGGTCCAGGCTTACTTAGTAAAGCGCCAGGAGACATTCGATCTGAAGCGACTTCGCCTCCGTGTGTAATGTGCGTTAGCCCGGTCTTTTCCTTAATGAAACCAGACAGAATAGTTAGATTCTCTACTCCCCAACCGGGAAAAGGCCTGTTATTAGCCCCCTGACCCGCTTTGAGGGGCCAATTACGCCCTCGAACACTTATCCGTTATTCTTACGCGGTTGCCGTAACAGATCGACCTTGGCGGGTTGCCCGAGCGGCCAATGGGAGGGGACTGTAAATCCCCCGGCTCTGCCTTCGAAGGTTCAAATCCTTCACCCGCCACCAGCAGTTATTGACAGATAGTGCACCAATTTCGTGGCCTTTGCCGGCCGCCCGAAATCCCTACCCGGAAAAGGTTAGCCTCAGACCAATCTATTCTCGGTCAGGTATGCGCTCATCAATGGAACCAGTTTCAGACTGAGGGCATCAGTTACGTGGTTTGAGTCTGCAAAGACTAGAGAGTTGTCAATGACCAAGGGGCATATGTAGCCGGAACACAACCAATCGGCAATATTAAGATATTTGGAATTTGCGGATTTGCTTGCCAAGTATTCCTGCTCCCTAAAGACTTTTACGGATTGACTCTCGGTGAAGGAACAACTCTTATCGATTGCCCCATTGCGATCCACACAGTTAAGAGCGGGTTGTTTCAATGAGGGAGTCTCGCCTATTACCAATAAATGTTTCGACTCGGAAGCTAGAAAAGAAATCTCCTTCTTATAACTTGCCCAAAATAATTTCTGGGTATCAAGATATGAGGCACCCTGCGACCCAATTTTTATGGAAAGAGGCTCTTTCTCGGACACAATAATAAGATCGACCTTATTGAGCTTTAAGAAATCTCGAATACCTTTGTAGTAATTGGCACATTCTTCAATGGGAGCAGAGTTGACGACTGGAATCAAAGAAGTAACGGTGCAACTTCCTTTGTAGTAGCCAAGCACTTCATAACCTTGGGGTACCAAAATCGTTCGGATTAAGTTATCGAACATCCAGGCGTGGGAATTACCTAAAATCAAGGCACGCTTTGATCCAGTTCCACTCAAACACTGGGTTGAATTTGATTTACTCCCGAAAATAGATAGATGAGCTCTTGGACAAGGACTTTTCTTGAAGATGTCAATTCCAGCTACATCGCTAAATGGCGGTTGAAGATTCTTTGGGATATTCGATAATTCAAGCCCACTGTTGATTTTCGACTTCCACTCTCTAAATACTGAATCGAACGAAACCGTTGGCATTGCCGAACGCTGTGAGGAGGCAATGGGATTTGTAGGTGCTAAATCCTTCAAACCCAATTTAGACAAATATGCGCTAAATATCGGCGCCAATGATGATGCAAATTGGTCAGTTAAGTGACCGCCGTCCAGCCTAACCAATAGATTGTTAATGATCGGAGGGCAGGTTACCGAATCGCACATCCAAGCCGTGGGATCGATGAAAGTTCCCCTATATTTTTGAGCATATTTCATTTCTACTTTATGAATCGCACTAACTGATTTGGCGGCTGCAAAACAAGTGCTATCAATATGCATTTTCGCGTCAACGCATTCAAGGATTGGCTTGGAGTAAGGAGTCTGACCAAAGTAAATTAGGTGACGTGTAAACCCTGAAATTTCTGAGAGTGCACTATCCAAGCCTTTTTCAAAAACCTTTTGCCCAGCACTTCGATCCAGAGGTTTTCCGTTCTGGGCGAGGATTCCCTCATCGGCGGCTGAGATGATCACCGTGTCTGGGCGATTTTCCTTTATCCATTCGATGCTCGCATTAAGCCAGTCAGTACATTTCGAGAGCTCTTTGTGGCCATCCCAAGGATTAGCGAAAGAAAATTTACAAAACCCTACGTACCTTCCAATAACAGTGTATTGCGTTAAGTCATAAGAATTCTTTACCATCTCGTTGATCATCCGGGCGTGGCTATCGCCAATAACAAGAACTTGCTTCCTTCCTCTACCTGCACTGCAAGAGTTTCCTAAGTCAGATGGAGAACAATTCGAGATCTGATTCCAAAATTTTGTGGAGCTAACTTCGGAAAACGCGGGTTTCACAGTGCTGGGCATAACCTTCAAATCTATCCCAGATCGGATTGCCGCAGATTGAGAGCTGAGAAGTTTGCTATAACTCACGGGGGAAGTTTGATTGACCAAACCAGGGCTATTTTCGGAATTTTGATTTAGAGTTGAACTAGAAGATGCGGCAACTTTATAAGTCAGCGCAGATCCTGCCCAAGGTTGCGACCAGAGCCACTTGCCGAATATTTGCGAAAAGGTTACAGACATTGCATCCGATATATGTTGGGCATCAATCATCACAGGTTGGTTCTTAATTATCGGCGGGCAAGTCCCGGCATTGCACAACCATTGAGTAGAGTCTGCAAAGACTCCACCCGCATTCTTTGTAATTGATGCTTCCATCTTTGTAACCAAATGAATTGAGTTAACTGAGGAGAAACAATCACCATTAAGAGTTGCCTTATTCTTTAAGCATTCTATAAGGCCGCCTTTGGCTGTGGGCATTGAACCAAGGAAGATCAACTTCTTTGTGTGTTTCCCGATAAAGTCTATTGTTGAAATCAGACCTTTAACCCTTGGGTTAGAAGCGGACGTGGATTCTGAATCATTTGCAAACCATTTATTTTGCTCGGTTACAAGAATGAGATCAGCCTTTTTCCGCTTCAACTCCGAAAAGAAATTGGCCATGTTTTTCTGGCAATCGAAATTATTGGGTCCAACCTTTGTCACTCCACCCAGATCGCACCCTGGGAATGATCTCATTTGAATCGACCAAATCGCAGGATCTAGATTCCAAGTTAGCAAGTACGGAATGCGCTGGGCCGTCGAGTCACCAAAAATATATGCGAGTTTCTTAGCCCCAGTAGGATTTTGTCCAATGAAGAGCGAAGCTGGTTTCCAATTGTTGGGGAGGTTAGCGAGAGAGGGAGTCAGATTTCTGGGCAATTCTTTAAGTTTGTTCCCTGCGGCCACTTCTTGTTGCCAAGCTGACAAAGACTTTTTATAACTGTTTGCGGAAATTATCGGCGTTCCAATGCCTGGAAAATTATGTATCTCCACGACCGGTAGTTGCTCATTTGCCGTGACCGAAGTGGATGAATTTGTGGATTGCGAAAGACTTGAGCCTTGAGGCTTTTCCGTCAGAACAATTATGACTAAGGCGACCGTAATGATTACGCCAACCCAGCTAAGAATCGCAAATCTGGAGACCTTTATGTTGTATCGGCCCCCTTTGTCATTTTCGATTCTTCTTGCTGGCTCGGTCCATTTCTTTGAAATTTTTATGGATCGAATTGGATTTTCAACAAGGTAATAGGAAGCAGTCGAAAGTAGGAGAACGAGCAAAACTGCAAGTACTTTCCCGAAGGGATGTTTTAAGAAATCTGGGTGAGTGGAATTGGCGAAAATAATTACCGGCCAGTGCCACAGGTAAATGGAGTACGAAATTCGCCCAAGAAAAGTAAAAATCCTAATACTTAGAAGATCTGATACTAGGTTTGTGCTGTGAATTCCGGAAAAGATAATAAGTGCTGATCCGATGACCGGAATCAAAGCAGCGAACCCAGGGAAACTGGTTTGCGAATTGAAAAAGAATACGCTCGCCAGGATCATGACAAGTCCAGCGATTCCAATGATTGATTTTGAATCCTCGGAGAATCTGTCTTTGCTTCGCAACGTGGCGATTGCAAGAAGGGCACCAATGCCTAATTCCCAAGCTCGGGTTAATGAGGAGAAATACGCATTAAGAGGGTGGGCGGAGGTTTGATAAATCGACCAAATAAAGGAGAGGAAAATGACCGCCGAAATTAAGACGCCAACGCGACGCTCCCACCAAAGTTTTATATTGAAAATGGTTATTCCGTGGCGCTTGACCGCGAAAAGGAATAGTGCTGGGAAGACTAGGTAGAACTGCTCTTCAACAGCAAGAGACCAATAGTGTTGAAGGGGAGAAGTTGAAAAACCTTGTTGGAAGTAATCGGTTGCTTGGTTAATAAAGTGAATGTTGGCAGCGAATAAACCGGCCCAGATCGCATCATTTGAAATCCGGTCAGCCCGCACTGAATTGAATAAAAAGTAACCAGCGATTGATGTCGCTACTAAAACCAGAAGAGACATCGGAATAATGCGTTTTACTCGACGAAGGTAAAACCCGCGGAGGGAAAACCAACCGAAGCCATCATTTTGGGTGGCTCTCGTTGCGTATTCATGGGAAATCAGCCCGGTAATCAGGTATCCCGAAATGACAAAGAAGATGTCCACGCCCACGTATCCCCCAGAAAACGAGGAAATACCCAAGTGGCTCAGGACGACGAGGGTGACCGCGAGGGCCCGCAAACCTTCAATATCGGGGCGAAATTTCATTACCAAAGAGTAGACGGAACGTTCTTTTTTAGGTAAACGCAGCGAATGTCCAATTCGATGCGAATTGTGGTAAATCAAGCCCAGAAGCGTGCGTCCTGCTCCCTTGTTGTTTTGCCCAAGCAGCGCCCCAACCTGGCGTCAGGCGACTTAAAGTATGGTTTTGGAGGCATTGGTGAATATAGTTAGGCGATGCCCCCGACGAGATTTTCGCCCACGATCACTCGTCTTTCTCGAGCCACCCTCGCCCTTTACCTGGTCATTCTGGCAATAGCCACATTCACGCCCAAGCAGGAGAAAACCCGGCAGGCGGTTTGGGAGGCCAATCGTCACCTGAAGGTAGAGTCCAAGGCATTGCCCCAAGGGATTTTCCATAAAGTTCTCTACTCTGACGGGAGCGAAGTCTGGGTTGGCAACTTGTTGTTGTTGATCCCAATTGTCATTTTGTTAACTGTGGCATTTCAAAGTTTAAAATATTGGCAGATATTTCTCCTTGGTAGTTGTTCTTCTGCATTCATTGAATTTATACAAAGGTTTGTCCCTGGTCGCGTCTCGGACATTCGGGATTTTGGAACTAATTGCCTGGGGGTTCTGCTAGCAACACTTTGTGTAGCCTTCGCAAAAAAGTTGAGAGCGAAATCATCATGATGACGCATTACGATGCAACGATGTTGGCAGTGGTGATCTAGGTGTGTGGGATCTGCGGCAGCTGGGATTTTAAAGATGATGCAACTGAGTCTGTGGTTCAATCCCTCGTTACCTCATTAGAGCACCGAGGACCCGATTCATCCGGATTGAAAAATTTTCCTAAATCCAAATTTGCGATGGGGCACACACGACTGGCAATCATTGATCCATTTGGACCTTCGCAGCCCATGACGTCGTCAACTGGCAGATTTACAATAGTTTTTAACGGCGAAATATATAACTACGAAGAACTTCGAAAAGGTCTTACTTACAACTTCAAGACAGCTGGGGATACCGAGACTATTCTGGCGCTTTGGGAATCAGAAGCCGAATTGTGTCTAAAAAAATTGCGCGGTCAGTTTGCCTTCGCTATTTTCGACGAGGAACTGGAGCAAATAACCTTTGTCACTGATGCATTTGGAATTTTGCCACTACATGTTTATGACGGGGATGAAGGATTAATTTTCAGTTCAACTGCAAGTTCTATAAGTAAGGTATTGGGAACATTTAAACCGGATCTCAACTCGATTCCACAATTGTTGACAACTAGAGCCGTAGTTGCCCCACAGACTCCTTATCTGGATATTCGTAGACTTCCTCCCGGTGCGATTTGGAAGTATGGAAAATTAGGCAAAACAGAACGAAAGTGGGCCCAAGATTGGTCCGAAATTCGACCAAGTCCGACCGATGATAATTCTCATTTGGAACTGGTTAAACTTCTAAACACTGCCGCAGAGCGTGCCATCGTCAGCGATGTGAAAGTAGGAGTTTTCCTTTCCGGTGGTTTAGACAGTGCAATTATCGCAAAATTGGCGCAGTCCAACTTTAGTTATCCCATGAATTCCTACACAGCGGTCTGGCCTAACAACGAAAGCGATTCTGAATTAAAGGAAGCCTCTCGAACAGCCGAACTTCTTGGTTTGAAGTCCCACATTGTGGAGATCTCCGCTGAAAAATGGTGGTCAGCTTTTGAAGATGCAGCGCAATACCGTGACGCGCCGCTCTCAGAACCTGCAGATGCTGTCATTTTTGCTCTCTCAGCCGAGGCAAAAAAAGATGTAAAAGTCGTGCTGACCGGAGAGGGAGCCGACGAGCTCTTTGGTGGCTATAAGAAAAATAGAATCGAAACTCTTACTCAAGTTCCAGGATTTATAGAACTTTCCAAATTCCTTCTGGCTTCGGGAGTTGCGAATCGCAGTGAGAAACTCGAAAGATTGTTTTTCTCTTGTTCAACCCAGGAGAAGTATTTGCGCTGGAACCGATATTTTGCAAACCATTGGAATTTCGAATTCACTGAATTACCCACACACACACATGACAAATTCCTTGAAGATAGTTTGCGCGGTATGAGGCTATTTGATCTTGAAAATTGGTTGCCAAATTTG
>CAINLV010000012.1 GCA_903850565.1 uncultured Actinomycetes bacterium | reverse complement strand
TCCAACGCCAAACTGGTTCGAAAACGTGCCAGATTGACGGGGTCAGCTGCCGAATGAACTTGCGGGTCGATCGGTTTTGGTGTGACTTCACTCATGACCAAAATTTTCAAAAATTCAATGTGGAGGATTTCAGGATTGTCGTTATTGTTGCTCGCACGAGTCAACGTTGCGAGTCGGCATTGGAAATGTAAGTTTGTTTTGCGCCCCCACCCAAAAAACAATTTCGAAAACCAAAGTTTGTTAATGTTTTCAAAATCATCCGTCAACGAAAAAGCGATCTTGCGCTGGTTCCGCATTTCAGTTGCAGTCCGACTGATCGCGATTGTTTTGTTCACGTACCTGCTGATTGCCTATTTACTTCTTCCCTTGGATTGGTTTCAGTACGAACGGCGACATCCGGCAATCGATACCGTACCGACGTTGACGCATACGACGTTAGGAATTCCCGGTGACCCGATTAACGTGGGGCTGGTCGGAACGGAAACCCAGATCCATACCGCGTTACTGGCAGCAAAATGGTATCCCGCAGATCCGATTACGCTCAAGAGTTCTTTAAAAATCGCGACGGATACGATCCTCAAACGGTCATATCATGACGCACCTGTCAGCAGTCTTTATCTTTGGGGGCGCAAACAGGATCTGGCTTTTGAACAACCTGTCGCTGATGACCCGCGCCGTCGGCATCATGTTCGTTTTTGGAAATCAGAGAAACTCGACAGCCACGATAACCCCATCTGGTTTGGCGCAGCCACTTACGATACGAATGTCGGTCTCAGCCACACCACAGGCGAGGTGACTCACCATATCGCGCCGGATGTTGACGCAGAACGCGATAAATTGATTGACGATTTGCTGCGAGTCATTCAGCTAACCAACGTGTACTGGATCGACGGCTTCCAAAAAATTCGACAGGGTAAAAATGGAGGCGGCGACAGTTACGAGACAGACGGACGACTTCGTGTCGGAGTATTGGCGAATCTGCCTGAAAATAAATGAACTTTTGTCCTGAGCCCTAGAAATGATGAAGTTTTACTATCGATGGAAATTCACTGTTTTGCTGGTCGTGATATTGACCCTGAACATGACTCGAATGTTGACGGTGGGTGACTTCCAGGATCGGTTCATCTTAGACATGCTCGGGGCTGCGATGCTGGCTTCGGCAACGATCTCGTTGTGTGTCAGCAAGAAGTCCCGTGCCGTCGCGCTATTACTGGGAATTCCGGCGATTATATTGTCACTCTCTCGAAATCTCGTTTCAGAACAGTTGCAACACGTGGTTCTGATTGGCGGCCGAGCTGTGAGCCTGCTGTTTCTCGCCTTCATTATCGGCATCATTCTGCGAACGTTGCTGACGCAGGAAAAAGCGACTGTTGATCACATTGCCGGAGCTTTCTGTGGATACGTCTTGATCGGCGTCCTGTTTGCCGAAGCATTTTGCTTACTGGAAGTCGTTGCGCCCCATTCCTATCGCTGGGAGAGTGTCACGCTCAGAGGTGCAGACGATGCGTTTCAACGCTGGCTGATGCTCGAATATTTCAGCTTTACGACACTGACAACACTCGGCTTTGGGGACGTGGTTCCCGCTTCACCCATGGCGCGAGGTCTCGCGATCTGGGAAGTCATTTGCGGCCAGTTCTATCTCGCCGTTCTCGTTGCAGGTCTGGTCAATCTTCGAGGGGCACAAGAGACAACCGCTTCTGACGAATCATAAAGAAAAACTCCCTGCGAATTTTGGTTCGCAGGGATTTCGTAATCGATGTCAGGTCCAATTCGGATTTATTTCGAAGAATCTCGATCAGTGGTTGGCCACATCTTTTGATTCAGGTTTTGGCAGACGGATCAGAAACCATTTTTCCGTCTTTCC
>CAINLV010000011.1 GCA_903850565.1 uncultured Actinomycetes bacterium | reverse complement strand
TTTCTAATGAAAATCTCCGCAATGAAAAGGCAGAATTTCTAATGAAAATCTCCGCAATGAAAAGGCAGAATTTCTAATGAAAATCTCCGCAAGGAAAAGGCAGAATTTCTAATGAATATCTCTAGTAGAGCTAAATGGGTGTTGGCGGGATTAACAATTCTGGTTTTAGGGTTTATTTATATTCCCTTGGCGGTGGTTGTCATAAATTCCTTCAATCCTTCAAAGACTTTTTCTTGGCCCCCTTCCTCTTTCTCGACTATCTGGTGGAGCAAGGTTTTCGCCAATCCCGAAGTAACAACTTCGCTCTTCACTAGTCTCAAGGCAGGGCTTGGCGCTACCGTTATTTCCGTTCTCTTGGGAAGCTGCATTGCTTTTGCAGTATCCCGCTACAACTTCTTTGCAAAGAACACCGTTTCACTCTTGGTTGTTCTACCCATCGCGTTGCCTGGAATCGTCACGGGTATTGCACTTAACTCGGCTTTTAATACTTTACTGCAACCTTTCGGCATTGGGTTGGGTCTGGCTACTGTGATTGTCGGCCATGCAACTTTTTGCATTGTCATTGTTTATAACAATCTCTTAGCCAGGTTGCGCCGCATCGGTGGAACCCTGGAAGAAGCCTCCAGTGATTTGGGTGCCAGTACTTTTCAAACTTTTGCCTTTGTTACTTTTCCCATGATTAGGTCGGCCTTAGTTGCCGGGGGATTGCTGGCATTTGCATTGTCTTTCGATGAAATCGTTGTGACTACTTTTACCTCAGGTGCCAGCGTTCAAACCTTGCCTCAGTGGATCTTCAATAATCTATTCCGGCCCAATCAAGCACCTATCGTGAATGTGGTCGCAACTATTTTGCTCATTGCATTTATGTTGCCAGTCTGGCTCTCGCAAAAACTTTCTGGTGGAACGGCCGCTAGTAGTCGACTTTAATTAATTCGATAAATCACGGCAGATGTAATTGCCGAAGCGATGATCACTAATGGAAAAGGTAATTTCGCCAACAGTGCCACGACCGCAACACCCAATCCGGCGGCGCGATGATCGATCACGACCTTTGTCTTCTCAGTTAAGCCTTGAACTGTGACTAACCCAGTGAGCAAAACAATAGGAATATAAGTATTTATGCGTTGAATCCGCGGGTGATTGAGCCAGAGCTCTGGAACGCTATGACCTAGATATTTAAAGCCAAAGCAAAAGATAGAAGTGCCGATAACGCTGATCCACTGTGCGCTCATTCGTTCCACCCCAAAATGATCGCCAAGATTACGGTACTCATGATCGGGATTCCGGCTGGAGCGATTGGGGTTAGCGCCAATGCCACCACCAGGGCCGAAAGGGCGATCGCCCACGCTTTTCTATTGCTCAGTCGATTCCAGACCAACCCCAAGAAGATCGCGGGTATCGCGGTATCAAGTCCCCAGGCGGCGGGATCGCCCAGCGCGCTGGCTCCGAGAGCGCCTAAAAGGGTGAACAGGTTCCAAAAAATATAAACAGCTAAGCCGGTGTACCAAAAGCCAGTTTTCATCGCCGCCGGAGTACTTTGGGAGAGCGCGACGCCGGTGGATTCATCAATAGTTAATTGCGCCCCAAATATCCGCCTGATGCCAGTTATCTTGAGAATCTGTGCCATCCGTACGCCATAGAGGCCATTTCGAATTCCCAGCAGGGAAGAAGTTGCGATAGCGCTGATGGCCGAACCACCTGAGCCCAGAACCCCAATAACTGCGAATTGTGAGGCGCCAGAAAAGGTAAGCAGAGAGAGCAAACAGGCTTGCAAGACCGAATAATGGCTAGCGACGGCTGCGGCGCCAAAAGCGCTTCCAAATGCCCCAACCGTGATTCCGATGCTGAGCGAATCACTTTTAACTGACACGCCGAAAGTATGCCCTAAACCAGTAGGTCACGCCGACAGTAGATAGGGTCAGGATTATGAGCGCGGATGCCAATCAAGATTTAAGCAAAGAAATCGTCTTCAAGGACTATGTCACCGTTGAACTGGTGAAATCCAGTGCCAGCGACTCCGATGTCATCTGGGCTGCCCGAGTTTCAACGGCCGGTGAAAATTCTTTGGATGAAGTGGGTACCGATGCCAGCCGCTCCGAAGGGTTGATTAATTACCTTGCCCGAGAACGACATGGAAGTCCGTTCGAACACACATCTATGACTTTTTTCATCTCGGCTCCGATTTTTGTATTTCGCGAATTTATGAGGCATCGAATCGCTTCCTACAATGAAGAGTCCGGCCGCTATCGGGAATTGCGCCCCGTTTTTTATGTTCCCAGCAAAGAGCGAAAATTGGTACAAGTCGGAAAGCCTGGCTCATATTCATTTATTGATGGAACCGATGAGCAATATGAACTTACGGTTCGTTTGATCAAGGAAAGTTGCACATTGGCGTATAAGAATTACCAAGAAATTTTAGAAGCCGGCGTAGCTCGTGAAGTAGCTCGCGCGGTTCTTCCGGTAACTCTCTACTCATCGATGTATGTGACCATGAATGCGCGCGCCCTGATGAATTTTCTTTCCTTGCGGACATCACGGGAAGGATCCCATTTCCCTAGCTATCCTCAGCGTGAAATTGAAATGGTTGCCGAGAAAATGGAAGCGATTTTTGAGGAATTAATGCCTATTACATACGGAGCATTCCAAAAGTCGGGCCGAATTGCGCCGTAATTCAATACTTTTCAGGTGAATAGTTAGGTAACACCCCCACCGCCCACGATAGACTGGCCCTATGCATATTGAACCGCCCTTTGGACGCCTGATCACTGCAATGGTGACTCCGTTCGACAAGGATGGTGCTATCGATTGGGATGGCGTTGCAAAGTTGGCCTTACATTTAGTTGCAAATGGTCATGATGCAATTGCCGTTAATGGAACTACCGGCGAAGCCCCAACCACTAAATCATCAGAAAAATTGGAAATCATTCGAGTCGTGAAGGACGCTGTTCCTTCGCACATCAAAGTTCTCACCGGGGCGGGCGATAATGAAACTGCCTACACCGTGGAGCAAGCCAAGCGCTCGCAAACAGCTGGAGCCGATGGCTTGCTGATCGTGACTCCTTATTACAACAAACCGCCGCAAGCCGGAATTGAAGCCCACTTCCGCGCCGTGGCCGCAGCTACTGATTTGCCAATAATGATGTATGACATACCTGGCCGTACCGGTGTTGAAATCGAACAAGACACTATTTGCCGTCTGGCAGAAGTTCCAAATATCGTCGCGTTAAAAGATGCCAAAGGAAATCCAGCTTCAACTTCTTGGGTTATTAAACGAACTGGCTTGCCGGTCTACTCTGGCGATGACATTTTGAATCTGGCACTGCTCTCTTTTGGCGCCGTTGGTTTCGTCTCTGTCTGCGGTCACACTGTGGGCTCAGATCTTCGACAAATGTTGGATGCTTGGTTTGCTGGTAATGCCGAACGCGCGCTAGAAATTCATCAAAAATTATTACCGGTATTTTCCGGAACCTTCCGTACCCAAGGTGCCATTTTGACTAAGGCGGCAATGAACATGATGGGACTTCCTGGCGGATACACCAGGTTGCCACTTGTCGATGCCACCGAAGCACAAATAGCACAATTACGAGAAGACCTTCAACAAGGCGGAGTCAACGTTAAATAATGAATCATCCCCACCCAGATTTACCTTATCCCGCACGACTTGCTCCAAAGACGTTACGAATAGTTGCCCTTGGTGGTCTCGGCGAGATCGGCCGAAACATGACCGTCTTCGAATACGAAGGCCAACTCTTAATCGTTGACTGCGGTGTGCTCTTCCCCGAAGAGAGCCAGCCCGGAATTGATTTAATTCTTCCCGATTTTTCTTACATCAGAGAGCGCCTGCAAGACATTGTTGCCGTGGTGCTCACACATGGACACGAAGATCATATTGGCGCAGTTCCTTACCTACTTCGCGAACGTTCCGATATTCCCATCATTGGTTCCAAATTGACTTTGGCCTTCACTGAAGCAAAATTAAAAGAGCGCAGAATCACCGCGCCGACCGTTGAAGTAAAAGCGGGCATGATTTCTAAATTCGGACCTTTCGAACTGGAATTTATTGCAGTTAATCACTCCATTCCAGATGCACTAGCAATCGCGATAAAAACCCCTGCGGGAGTAGTTCTGGCGACTGGTGATTTCAAAATGGATCAATTACCTCTCGATGGTCGCATCACCGATCTACCTACCTTTGCCAGACTTGGCGCCGAAGGCGTCGATCTTTTCATGGTGGATTCCACCAACGCAGATGTTCCTGGTTTTACAACAGGGGAACGAGAAATTTCTCCGGTTCTGGATCGAGTCATTCGCTCCACCGATCGCAGAGTTATTGTGGCTTCTTTCGCTTCGCATGTGCACCGAATTCAGCAGGTAATGGACGTAGCCCAAGCGCATGGTCGTAAAGTTGCTCTGGTCGGCCGAAGCATGGTCCGCAATATGAAATTGGCTCAAGACCTTGGTTACTTGACCGTCCCTGAAGGATTAATTGTTGATGCCAAAAATATCGAAGATTATGGCGATCAGGTTGTTTTGATTTGCACTGGTTCACAAGGCGAGCCTTTGGCAGCGCTCTCTCGTATGGCTAATGGTGATCATCAAATCAAAGTAGGAAAGGGCGATACTGTCATTCTTGCTTCATCGTTGATTCCGGGAAATGAAAATCCAGTATTTAGAGTGATCAATGAATTAACGCGCTTTGGTGCCACTGTTGTTCATAAAGGAAATGCGATGGTTCACGTTTCCGGACATGCCGCCGCTGGTGAATTGCTCTACTGCTACAACATTGTGAAACCAAAAAATGTTATGCCAATCCACGGCGAGTGGCGACACCTTCGTGCTAATGCCGAACTTGCCATTAAAACCGGTGTGCCCCGAACAAATACGATTGTGGTGGACAACGGTATTGTGATTGATATGGCAGATGGCTATGCCGATATCGCTGGTGCAGTTCCTTGTGGATTCGTTTATGTTGATGGTCAGAGCATTGGTGAAATCACCGAAAGTTCGCTGAAAGATCGTCGCATTCTGGGTGAAGAAGGATTTATCTCGGTTGTGGTTGTCATCGATTCACAGAGCGGAAAAATCGTTGCTGGTCCAGATATCCATGCTCGCGGTTTTACTGAAGACACCGGATTATTCGACGAGGTGAAAGGCATGATTGAAAAAGCCTTGGCCACCGCTGTTGCCAGTGGGATTAATGGGACACATCAGCTCGCTCAAGTTGTACGTCGTACCGTGGGAAGTTGGGTTGGCGAGGAACACCGCAGGAAGCCCATGATCGTCCCAGTGGTTATCGAAGTCTGACCAAAGCCCAATAACGACCGGTCTGGCTGGCTTAGCGCCCAGGTCTCGGCGCGCCAACCCTGCGTGGACACTGCATTTCTTTAGGCTTAGGACACCATGGCTACTCAACGAAAAAGCACGAAATCGAGGAAGAAATCCGGCTCCGGAGCTTCCTATGTGGGACGCGCAATCGCTGCCACTTGGCGTTTTATCGCCAAGGCAATCGGCGCCAGCATTAGATTTGTTTTTCGGGGAGCGAAGGACCTAGATCCAGCCCACCAGCGCGATGGATTTGCCTTTCTCATCTTCATTTTGGCGCTCATATCCGCAGCCGGAGTTTGGTTCCACTTAAATAACTTGGTCGGCCGGGCGATTCATTCTGGCATCTACGGCGCCATTGGCCGGCTGGGATTTTTCATTCCATTAGTTTTTGCATTCTTTGCCTTTCGTCTCTTTCGTACCCCGGAAGAGGGAAGGGCTACTGGCCGAATCACTATTGGCACATTAGCGCTCTTGCTAGGTACAACTGGATTGCTCCATATCTTTAACGGCTCCACCGGAACCACCGCTGATGCTTTGCATCGCGGCGGGGGCTGGCTTGGCTATGCGGTTTCAACTCCGTTGGTCGGATTGGTAACAACGATCTTGGCGATTCCAATTCTGGTTCTACTCTTCATCTTCGGTCTCTTGGTCGTTACGGCAACTCCTGTGGCTCAAGTCTTCGGTCGCATCAAAGGGATGTTCTCCTGGAGTGCAACCAAAGTTTCCCAGGCTCGGGCCAACCTCGAAGAAGAAGATTTTGAAATTTCCGACACTCCACCCTTTGAAACTCCTTTGGTCCGTCAATTCGCGCTGGAAGAGGAGTTGGATGAGGAAGATTTTGATGAAGAATTTACCGTGGAACTTCCTCGCGAAGTTCAAAAGGTTCCAACGCAAACTGGCGCAATTAAATCCACATTAGAAAAGCCAGCCCATCAGTTAATTGTTAATTCTGAAAAGCCATACATTCTCCCATCCATGGATTTGCTGCGATCAGGTCCGCCGGCAAAAGCGAAATCAAAAGCCAACGAAACTGTTGTAGCTTCGTTGACACAAGTTTTTGAAGAGTTTGATGTCGATGCCAGAGTCACAGGCTTCATGCGAGGACCTACCGTGACTAGGTATGAAGTTGAACTTGGAGTTGGCGTAAAAGTAGAGGCGATCACCGCGCTCTCAAAGAACATTGCTTATGCAGTAGCCAGCGGCGATATCCGAATTCTTTCGCCAATCCCAGGTAAATCTGCAGTGGGTATTGAAATCCCTAATACTGACCGTGAAATAGTGGCTTTAGGCGATGTACTTCGCTCGGCCGTTGCCATGAATGACACGCATCCTATGGTTGTTGCCTTAGGTAAAGATGTCGAAGGTTCTTTCATCTGCGCTAACTTGGCGAAGATGCCGCACCTATTAGTAGCGGGTGCTACCGGTGCTGGAAAATCTTCCATGATTAATTCACTCATAGTTTCAGTATTAATGAGATCTACTCCTGATGAAGTCCGCTTGGTCATGATCGATCCGAAACGCGTCGAGCTCACCAGCTATGAAGGTATCCCACATTTGATGGCGCCGATTATCACCAACCCTAAGAAAGCAGCAGATGTTCTTGCTTGGGTAGTTCGTGAAATGGATATGCGCTATGACGATCTTTCTGCCTTTGGATTTCGCCACATCGATGATTTCAATCGCGCAGTCCGTGCTGGCAAAGTTTCCCTTCCTGCCGGAAGTGAACGGGTTCTGGAACCCTACCCATATCTTCTGATTATCATTGACGAACTTGCGGACTTGATGATGGTTGCTGCCAAAGAAGTTGAAGAGAGCATTGTCCGAATCACTCAGCTAGCCCGAGCGGCAGGTATTCATCTAGTCATTGCAACGCAACGTCCCAGCGTGGATATCGTTACTGGTTTGATTAAAGCGAACGTGCCTTCCCGACTTTCCTTCGCTACTTCCAGCCTCACTGATTCGCGAGTTATTTTGGATGCACCAGGTGCGGAAAAATTAGTTGGGCAAGGCGATGGACTTTTCTTGCCAATGGGGGCCAGTAAAGCGGTTCGGATTCAAGGTGCTTATGTTTCCGAACGCGAAGCCGAAGCCGTAGTCAATCATGTGAAGGCGCAACTGCAACCGGTTTATCGAATTGATTTAGCGGCACCGATTAAAACCCATGTGGTCGAGGATGAAATTGGCGATGACATGGAGGTCTTGCTCCAGGCCGTTCAACTGGTCGTTTCGACGCAATTTGGCTCGACCTCCATGTTGCAACGAAAACTGCGAATTGGCTTTGCCAAGGCCGGGCGCATGATGGACCTGATGGAGAGTCGGGGAATCGTTGGCCCATCCGAAGGCTCAAAAGCGCGCGTTGTTCTTATCGGCCCCGAAGAAATGCCGGACGTTCTCGAACAAATTCAAGGAAACTTGTAATTCGTTTCGGTTCATCCACTAGAACCGACGTCTAGGCAACCTTCTCCCAACGTTTGCAAAGAATTCACCTGTGAACTTGTTTAGGGCCAGTAATAAGTCGTACCCTTTGATCCTCACAACTTCCCTGTGAGTAACTCAAAAAGAGGTCGCTAAAGTGTCCCTTGGTTCTTCGCTTCGCCAAGCACGGCTCGATTCTGGTTACTCCATTGCGCAAATTTCCGCACAAACCCGAATTCGCCCAAATGTTTTGACGGATATGGAAAATGACAATTTCAGTTCAGCTGGTGGCGTCGCATACGCACGGGGACATATAAGAACCATCGCACATATTGTTGGCGCCGATGCCGATGCCCTAGTCGCCGAGATGGAACAAACCACCGGTGAATTTGATCGGCCCATGATTGATCTTCTTACGGAAAATTTTGCAACCGCACCTGCGCGCGAACGACCAAGAATTAGTTACAAAGTTTTATCAATAGTTGCCGGCTCTGTTCTAGGTCTTTTAATTCTTGTCCCTGCTGTTTATTCCATGATCTCTAGTGGTACGCCAGCAAAAACCGTCGGTGCTTCATCGCAAAGTTCTTTGCCTCCTGCTGCTACCTCTGGGAAAACTTCAACCGACACTCCAGTGGTTGCAACCAAGAGTTCGGAATTATCGGTCAAGATCAAAGCCATTAATGGATCTACTTGGTTGGGCGTGACTGACAGTGCCGGGACTCAAGTCTTCAATGGCAGAATCTCCCTGGGCGCAGAACAGAGTTTCACTAATAATCAACTCCTTCGATTTGTGATTGGCAATGCTGGCGCGGTCACTTTGAATGTTAATGGCCAGGATTTAGGCGTTCCGGGAACTGTTGGCGAAGTTGTGCGCCTTGAATTTGCGCCGGGAGCCTCGGCCCAGGGATAAAACCTTCCTACCTCTTTCCCGACCTGCTTGTTATGCAGACAAACCAGTAAGATTTGCACAATGAACCTGACTCCGCAGCAAAGCAGAACCGTTGCTTTAGTGACGTTGGGATGCGCCCGAAATGATGTTGATTCGGAAGAATTGGCCGGGAGATTAGCAGCCGATGGTTGGATCCTGGTGGAAGATCCTGCAGAAGCTGAAGTTGCCGTCATCAACACGTGCGGCTTCATTGAAACGGCGAAAAAAGATTCAGTGGACGCGTTATTAGAAGCACACTCCCTTAAAGGAAATGGAACCACTAAAGCCGTGGTTGCCGTCGGTTGTATGGCCGAACGTTATGGCGCCGAACTCGCATCTGCACTACCTGAAGCCGATGCCATCTTAGGTTTTGATGATTACGCCGATATTTCAGGTCGGCTCAATGCGATTCTCAGTGGCGCATCCATTGCAGCGCACAGCCCCAAGGATCGCCGCCTCCTCCTTCCGATTTCGCCAGCCGATCGTCAACCTGCAGCACCTAGCGCTCTACCTGCAGACCTTCCCGATAATCCTGGCCCGCTAGGACAGGGTGCCCGGATATTGCGCAAGCGTTTAAACAATTCTGCATTAGCGCCATTAAAGATCGCATCGGGTTGTGATCGACGCTGCTCTTTCTGCGCTATCCCAATGTTTCGCGGTTCATTTATTTCCAAGCGCCCCACCGAAATTTTGGATGAAGCCAGGTGGTTGGCAGAGTCCGGCGTTACTGAAATTTTCTTAGTCAGTGAAAATACGACTTCCTATGGAAAAGATTTTGGCGATTTAAAGTTGATGGAAAAACTCTTGCCGGATCTGGCAGCTATTGATGGAATTAAAAGAATCCGACTTTCCTATTTGCAGCCAGCCGAAGTTCGGCCTTCATTATTGCAAGCCATGATTTCCACCCCAAAGGTCATGCCTTATTTTGATCTCTCATTTCAACATGCCAGCGGTACGGTGTTGCGTCGTATGCGCAGATTTGGTGATGGCGAAAAATTCTTACATTTGCTCTCGCAGATAAGGGCGCTCTCCCCGAATGCTGGAATTCGATCCAATGTGATCGTTGGCTTTCCTGGTGAGACAGAGGCAGAATTTCAGGAATTAGTAGATTTTGTTTCGTTGGCCCGGTTAGATGCCATTGGTGTCTTTGGTTATTCCGATGAAGACAAGACCGAAGCGCTGGATCTAGAGAATAAAGTCGATGAAGAAATTATCCGACAACGCGTGGCACAGCTGTCATCTCTGGTGGATGAGTTGGCCTTCCAGCGAGCCGAAGAACGAATCGGAGAAAAAGTTACAGTTCTCATCGAAGATGAAGCGGCCCAAGAAGGTCGCTCCGAACATCAAGGTCCAGAAGTGGATGGTTCCACCTTCGTGATCAGTCGAACCAATTATCGCGCTGGTGAATATTTAGAGGCAGTTGTCTCGGATGTCTCTGGCGCAGATCTAGTTGTCACTCCGCTATGAAAATAGTGAATCTTCCCAATGCTTTAACCATTTTGCGATTCTTAGCACTGCCATTTTGCGCCTATGCGCTCTTTAAGAATAGTGGCGGAGATTCGACCTGGCAGATTATTGCGTGGGTGGGATTCTTCTTGGTGGGGCTTACTGATTTTTTTGATGGTCGAATTGCCAGATCTCGCCATCAAGTCACAAGTTTTGGAACTCTCTTGGATCCCATCGCCGATAAGGCCATGATTGGCACGGCCTTGATCGGACTCTCGATCTTGGGCCGAATGCCTTGGTGGGTTACGGTCGTAATTATGACCCGGGAAATCGGAGTGACTATTTTAAGATTTGCCGTTTTGAAAGATGGAGTCATCCCGGCCAGCAAGGGCGGAAAACTAAAGACTATGTTTCAAGGTTTTGGAGTCGGGTTCTTTGTTCTTCCGTTACCGCATTGGTTATTCATTCCGCGAGATTTGTTTATGTCCATTGCGGTAATGCTGACCATAACCACCGGCTATGACTATTTTGTGAAAGTGCTTCGAAAGAAATGACCACACCAAAGGCGGCTGCTAACCCGCTGGCCACGGAAATCGTTAAGAAACTGAAGCGGAAAAAAGCCACCCTGGCCGTTGCTGAATCCATCACCGGGGGATTGCTCGCCGGCGCACTTACCGACGTGGCTGGCTCATCGGCGGTCTTTCTCGGGGGAGTCGTCAGCTATTCCGATGCCGCCAAGAAATCCCTTCTTCAGGTTCGAGCGCGCACTTTGACTAAGCACACGGCGGTTTCTGAAGAAGTTGCAGTGATAATGGCCAGATCGGTCCGGGAACTTTTCGGGGCGGACTATGCAATCTCTACCACTGGGGTGGCAGGTCCTGGAAAGGCTTATGGCCAACGGGCCGGGACTGCATGGTTAGCCATCATTACCCCGCACCACGAAGAAACGGTCGCCCTGGCATTGAGCGGAAACCGTGCCGAAATTCGCCACGCAACTATAGAAAGCGCATTGGCAGCATTTGCGCGTATTCTTTCCTCGTGACTTTATTACGTACCCATCTAGGTAGCACCTTGCGCGGAGCTCGTACCGCCCAAGGACGCACCTTGCGCGATGTGGCTAAAACCGCTCGCGTCTCCTTGGGTTACCTCTCCGAAGTTGAGCGCGGTCAGAAGGAAGCTTCATCGGAGTTATTGAATTCAATTTGTGCCGCCCTTGATCTATCGCTTTCCACAGTAATTACCAGTGCCCTTTTGGAAATCAAGAGCCACGAAGCCCCAGTTCTCACGGTGGTTGACGACGCGGCCTAACGCGGGCGTCCACCGGAAAAGTTGCAAGAAAAATCATGGTAACTAATCAACGTTCCCGAACCGCGATTCTTTCTGGCGCCAAGAAGGTCATTGCCCAGGTAGGAAGTTACGAATCCAATATGTTAGATATCGCCGAGCAAGCCCAAGTCTCGCGAGCAACTGTCTATAACCACTTCAGCGATAAAGAAGAGATGATATTGACCTTAGTTGAATCGGAAATTCTTCGCTTAGCGACACTAGCCGGTAGCGCCGAAAATCCAGCTGCTGCGCTCTTTTTGCTCTCTCGCGAAATTTCCATCGACCCTGCGCTTCGACGAATGGTAGAAACCGATCCGTTGGACATCGCAAAATTTGTCACCATCTCTGATCATCCACTCTGGCAGTTGGCGATAGAAAAAACCAAGGAAGTTTTTTCGCCCGATAATTATTCACTGGTCCTACATTGGTTAGTAGGACAGATTGCTTCGCCGCTGTCCGAAGATGAATCTGCCCAACAGTCCAACCAATTAGCACGTGCCCTGATTTAATGGGAATGAGAATCACAGAACTTCGTTCCCGGATAAGCGATTATTTTTCCGATGCTGATACTTATAGCCGCGATACAGTTCATTCAGAATTGCGTGGTCTCACCGTCAATGAAGCGTTAGCGGCAGGTGAAGACCCAGGTGATATTTGGAAGGCAGTTGTGCAACACAATCCAGAGATGCCGGCAAAGTACCGCTAAATAAGGTCTTCGGAAGTTGTCTAAATTAAATCTCGCTCGATTGGATGTTCGGTGTCAATGACTCGGATCGTTTTTGATCGCGCCCGCATGACTATTGATTGAGAAACTATGCCGTGGTCGTGGAAGCGAACCCCGCGCAGAAGTTCGCCATCGGTAATTCCAGTTGCCGCGAAGAAAACATCATCGCCTTTTACTAAGTCTTCAGTGGTCAATATTTGGTTGAGGTCTAATCCAGCAGCTTGGGCACGTTCTCGTTCGGCATCATCTCTTGGATGCAACCGACCTTGAATAACGCCACCTAAACATTTCATGGCGCAGGCGGCAATGATTCCTTCTGGTGTTCCGCCAATGCCAAGCAACATATCGATTCCGGTATTGGGCCGTGCTGCCATCACAGCTCCAGCGACATCACCATCGGAAATAAATTTTATCCGAGCACCAGCGGCACGAACTTCGCGAACTAAAAGATCATGGCGTGGCCGATCTAAGATCACAACTGTAAGTTCGGAGACATCCATATGTTTTGCTTTTGCGACTTTCTTTAAGTTATCCGCAACTGGCGCCTGGATATCAACGACGTCGGCTGCTTCCGGCCCTACGACTAATTTCTCCATATAGAAGACGGCTGACGGGTCGTACATTGTGCCTCGACCCGAAAGTGCAATAACGCTAATTGCGTTATTCATTCCCTTCGCCGCCAAGGTGGTGCCATCGATTGGATCCACGGCAACGTCGCATTCAGGGGCAGAGCCATCACCGACAAATTCGCCATTGAAGAGCATCGGCGCATTATCTTTTTCGCCTTCGCCAATAACGACGACTCCACTCATAGAGACGGTCCCAATCATCCCGCGCATGGCATCCACGGCGGCGCCATCGGCACCTTCTTTATCGCCGCGACCAGTCCATCTGGCGGCCGCAATGGCGGCGGTTTCAGTGACTCGGACTAGTTCAAGGGCGAGGTTGCGGGAGGGAAGGTGAGACATCGGTGTCATATCCACAACTTACCGAAGTTGGCGCAGATTCAGGCGTGTCGCCACCAGGAAAAAGGTGCTTTCGAACAGATGTTCGGATACGCTACTCATACCCAACCAGAGCGGTTCCACAGTTCCGCATGAGAAGCCTTCATGCCGTCAGTGGTCTTCCGTACCTTCTGGACCGACAACGACTCGAGTTTGGTAAGACCAAGCGGCGAGGTGAACTTAGAAAGGTTCTCATGGCTATCGATAAAGAAGATCGAAAATCAGCAGATCGCACCAAAGCCCTAGATACCGCCCTTGCCCAGATCGAGCGTCAGTTTGGAAAAGGCTCGGTTATGAAGATGGGGGACCGCGGTCCGCAGGTTGTTGAAGTTATTCCAACCGGTTCCATCGCCCTAGATATCGCACTTGGAATTGGCGGGCTTCCTCGTGGTCGAATTGTGGAAATTTATGGCCCAGAATCTTCAGGTAAAACCACCGTTGCCCTTCACGCCATTGCCAATGCCCAGAAGAATGGTGGCATCGCCGCCTTTATCGATGCGGAACATGCCTTAGATCCAGAGTATGCAAAGAAGTTGGGTGTAGATATTGACGCCCTTCTGGTTTCACAACCAGATACCGGCGAGCAAGCTTTAGAAATCATGGATATGTTGATCCGATCCGGCGCTTTGGACATCGTCGTCGTCGACTCCGTCGCAGCACTTGTACCTCGTGCTGAAATCGAAGGCGAAATGGGTGACTCTCATATGGGTCTACAAGCCCGATTGATGTCCCAGGCACTCCGGAAGATCACTGGCGCGCTTCACTCTTCAAACACCACGGCGATCTTTATCAACCAGCTTCGGGACAAGATCGGTGTCTTCTTCGGAACGCCGGAAACAACCACTGGCGGAAAAGCGCTGAAGTTCTATGCCTCTATTCGGTTAGATGTTCGAAGGATTGAAACCCTCAAGGATGGCCAAGAAGCGGTCGGTAACCGAACCAGAGTAAAGGTTGTTAAGAACAAGATGGCCCCACCATTTAAGCAGGCAGAGTTCGACATTATTTATGGCGTTGGAATTTCGCGCGAAGGATCGCTCATCGACCTTGGTGTCGAAGTTGGCGTCGTAAAGAAGTCGGGAGCTTGGTACACCTACGATGGCGATCAATTGGGTCAAGGTAAAGAGAATGCTCGCTCTTTCTTATTAGATAACCCAGACCTTGCTAACGATATTGAGAGCAAGATTCGCGCGCATTATGTGCCAACGGTTATCGATCCTGCTTTAGTTGCTGCAATTGATGAAGCTACCTCTGATGTGGATTTCTAAGGGCTAAATGCAAGAAGTAGATTCATATTCGCAAGCCCAGGTGCTAGCGCTTAATGCGCTGGCGCCCCGGGCGCGTAGTCGAGCCGAACTCTGCCAGCATTTAAAGAAGCGGGGCGTAAGTGATCTCGATGCCAATGCCGCGCTAGATAACTTGGAACTTCAGGGTTTGGTTAATGATTTGGAATTTGCCCGGGCATGGAGTGAATCCAGACAGCGCCAGAAGAAACTCTCCAAGCGAGTAATCGCCTCGGAGTTGCGGATGAAAGGGGTATCACAAGACATTATCGACGAGACCATTGCAGAGATTAACGATGACGCTGAATATCAAATGGCCTTGGATTTAGCCACACGCAAGTACCAATCCTGTTCCCATTTAGATTCTGATGTCATATATCGTCGAGTTCATTCGGTCTTGGCCCGAAAAGGCTTCGATCATTCCGTTACCTCCCAAGTTCTCCGAGAGATTTTGTCCAGCTCATAGAATTAGACTTGCAGATTATTCTTTAATTTTGCGCTGAAATTTGCGAAAGTTGACCCCACGACACCTGCATAAACCTTGCAATTAAATCGCAATTGGCTCACACTTCGCAGATGAGTTTAGCGAGATCGGTTGCGGCTATCCGGCGAAGTTTCTTCGGACTCTCCGTTTTCTTAATCCTCTTTGTGCCAGTGATATTGCATTCGGTATTAAATATTGCCCTCTCTCCAGTTCTCTCTGGATCTATGAGGCCGGTTTTTAATCCGGGCGATCTTCTTATTACCAAGGAAATTCCGGCAACGCAGCTTCACGTTGGCGACGTAGTGGTACTGAGAAACGGAGTTGATTACAGCCTCTTCTCCCACCGAGTCATCAAAATAACGCGCAAAGATAATAAAATGTTCTTAACCACCCGTGGCGATGCAAACCCAGAGGCGGATTTTGGCCAAGTTGAAATTAATTTAGGCCAAAACGTCCCCAAAGGGATTGGTCATATTCCATGGATAGGAAGAATTATCGTTTATTTTAGTGATCATAAAGCCTCGCTGATCGCGGATATATTAATTCTTCTCGCCGCCGGATATGGACTCATGCGAGTCCTTACGCCGCGAAAGAAGCGAGAAGCAACAACTGCTGAAGGTCAAGAAACGGATGCTGATTAGAAACTGGTTGGACTACCTTGATACGTAGGGCAAAGATCGACCACCAGTTTGCGTCATATTATTCTCAATCTTTTTTCCGTTGAGCAGTCGAAATCCCACACCTCGAACGGCAACAAAGACATCGGGTCCGCCAGCCCGACGAATTTTCAAACGTAACCGTGAAATATGAGAATTGATTATATGGTCAGAGCCAGGACCGAAGGGAACTCCAATAATTTCCAACATCGCCATTTTATTAAAAACGCGATGTGGCGATTTAATAAATGCCTCTAAGAGTCGAAACTCTGAAGTGGAAATTGCTACTTCCAGATCATCTACAAAGAACTGATATGAGCTGAGATCTATCTTCAAGTTTTCATGGATTGAAAGATTAATATTCGGGTTGATGACAGATCGCAATCTGGATCGACTTAGTTGTTGAGCAGCCCGTGAATTCACAATCGCTTTTGAAAGTGGTCGCACCAAGTAGTCGTTGGCGCCTGAGTCAATGCAGGCAAATTCAGTGATGATGGATTTTCGATCTGTTATGGCCAGAATTGGCACATTTGATTGACTGCGTACCCATTCACAAAAATCTAGATCTTTAGGCGAGGAAATTTGGATGAAAACCAAGTCTGGTTGCTTTTGAAGGAATTTCTTCATGGCCTCGTCCAACCCAGATACAAAGATTGTCTTTTGACCTAAGCCATTGAGCGAGATCCGACATGCCCCCAGTGAACCTAAAGTTTCCTCAACCACCAAAATTGTGACCGAATCACTCTTACTTAAACTCATTTCGGTGCAACCATGACATTCATTAACCAACGCAAACATAAACTTCTCCACTTCGTCCCTTAAGTGAGTAGTGCGATATCCCAGAAGGAGTATTAGGCCTTCGTGCGGTTTAGTATACACCTCGTATAGATTTGTGAGGAAATTGCGATATTCGTGACCTAAAGTCTAGGTATGAAGTCTACGGAGCAGCTCGAAATGGCGGAAATTCTTCCCGCACGGAAGAAATTCGACCTCTTTTACCCGATTCTCTTCATAGTTTTGGTCCTCCCAGCGGCTTTTCACCTAATTTTTGGACTCTCATTCGCCCCGGTGCTTTCGAACTCCATGAAACCGGTCTATTCCGCCGGGGATCTCTTGGTCACAAAATCAACTTTTGCCGCCGATATAAAGGTGGGCGAGATAGTTGTCCTTCCCGACTTGGTTCAAAATGTTAACTATTCGCACCGAGTTTCGGCGATTTCGGTTCAGGGTGTGCAGATCTCCTTTACAACAAAAGGTGATGCCAATCCGACTGCCGATGAGCATCCAGTAACTATTTCGCAAGTTACCAAAGTTCCTCGCGTAGTTGGTCATCTAAAAACTTTAGGTTGGCCAATCGTTTTCTATTTGCACCACAACCGTCCCGGACTTGGTTTGTTCTTGTTGGGCCTAGCCGTTCTTCTTGGAGTAGCTCGTTTTCTCATAATTCAATTGGGAAGTAGGAAAAACTCATGACAATGACCGCGCAGCGAGTGCAACCAATATCAGAAATTGTCACCAAGAAAATTAGTTGGGTCAACATCCTTGGGACATTGATTTTCGGAACCTTTTTGGTTCCGGTGATATTGCATATGTTTTTTAATACCTCTTTTTCGCCAGTAGTAAGCAAAAGCATGCAACCTGAATACTCAATGGGTTCTTTAGTTTTCACGAAGGAAACGCTGGCATCACAGATTCATTTGGGCGACATTGTAATTTTGCGAGAAGCTACAACGCATCGACTCTTTGGCCACACAATTGCAAAAATCACGCAATCTAATGGCCTACTTCAAATGAACACTAAAGGTCGAGAAAATCTGAAATTTGATCCAGGATTTATCCAAATTTCTCCAGACTCAACTTTGCCTCGAGTCACCGGTTCATTGCCATATGCCGGAACCTTTATTGCCTTTCTTTCCTCCAAGACCGGCAAACTTTTGAGCGGCTTTGCCCTCCTTTTATCAGCAGTTCTCTACTTCATTCGTTTTTGGCATAGAAGGTTGACGTTAAAGCACGCGCAGGAATCCACTACAGAACAAGGGACAAGTAATGAAAATTAGAGGTTCAAAATCCATAGCCCCGAAGGTACTTTCTAATGGCGTTCGCCCATTGGTTGCAACACATGGGGGATCAGTCTTTTTGCAAATCGGCGTACTGGTTACCGCCGTCATTGGTGGAGTTTCGCTGGTGAGTTCTTCTGTGTTCGCATCTCTTGATGCCACGGCAATTAACAACTCGCCTCAAGCCATCAACACCCACACTCTTGAGTTAAGCCTTGCCAATAATGGCCAAGGTTTCACTGACATCCTGAACAAAATCATCCCTGGTGACATTGTTAATCGCTACGTCACTTTGAACCAGGTTGGTTCTGCTGATGGAAGTGCATTGACTCTTCGTGCTGCCGATGGCAACACCAGCGATTTGACCAACAGCAATAACACCAGCAGTCGTGGCCTACAAGTAGCAGTAGATGAATGCGTGGGCGGCGCCTGGACTCCGGCAACTGGAGTTTGTACCG
This sequence comes from uncultured Actinomycetes bacterium, assembly GCA_903850565.1. Classification (GTDB taxonomy): domain Bacteria; phylum Actinomycetota; class Actinomycetes; order Nanopelagicales; family Nanopelagicaceae; genus CAIMZW01. Next base: position 23,837 of record CAINLV010000011.1, on the reverse strand, counting down.
GCGGCGTCGAATCTTCACTCTTCGCTTACAAGCCCTTTAACACTATTGGCGACCTAGCTAGCGCTGGGACGGCACTTTCAGTTTCCTCATTGACCTCAGGTACGTCGCTTTTCTTACGTATTTCGATTAAATATGAAGGAACTGAATCCTCAACAAATGCAGTACTGCCAGCAAACACCATTCAAGGTCAAGCTGCGGCAGTCACATGGTCCTTCCGTGAAAATCAAGTAACAGCAGCAGCACCTTCTAACGCGTAACCCCTACGCATTAGAAGCAAAACCAACGACAAAAGATGAGAGATGGGAAAAGAAATGAAACTTAAGAACCTTTTGACGGGAAATTCCCGTTCGAAGACGGCGAAAATTGCGATCGTCGCAATTGCAACCGTGGGAGGAATCTCCCTAGTTAGCTCGTCAGTATTTGCATCCTTAAATGCAACTGCTAACAACACCGAAGTTCAAAGCATCAATGGTGGAAAGTTGACCATCGCCTTGAGCTCAACCGGTAACGGAATTGGAAACACCGGTTCAGGAATCCTGAACATGGCTAACTTCCAACCTGGCGATATTCAATACCGTTTAGTCGATTTGAATCAGAATTCAGGTTCAAGCGCTGTAGCAGCCGATCCACTAAGCACTCGCATCGATGTTCGCAATAACTCAACCGATGCACATTCAGCGCTTAACAGCGTCCTTGAAATCGGAATCGATGAGTGCACCACTGGCAGCTGGACCTACGTCGCCAACGTTCCAACCTGTAATGCTGCAGGCGCGGATCACACTGTTGTTCATGTACTGAGCACATCTCCTGGTGGATCTCTTCAATCAGCTATCGCAGCGACAAGCCAAGGTTGGACTTCAGATTATTTGAGTTCAGCTCAGCTTGCTAACGAAGCAAATGTTGCATTCGACACCGCACCTACCCTTGATGCCACTTCAGGTATCGATGCAAATGCAATGTCGGTTCAATATTTGGATTCAACTACGACTCCAAACCACGTACCACCACACATTCACTTGACCAACATTGGTGCCGGCGGGATCGCACACCTTTTGGTGAAGTTCTACATCCCTGCTAATTACTACGAAGTCACTTCAAACGGTACTCCGTCACACCGTTTGTCAGACATGGTCTCTAGTGCTTCTTATTCCACAATTCAGGATAAGACCGCCAATTTGACCTTCACCTTCTCGGAGAATCAACTTGCAGGAAGCACTACCTCTAACTAATAACTAAATACGAACCATCTCTCGTCGCTCGGATGGGGACCAAATAGGTCTCCATCCGAAAGAGGGAAAGCAGAACTTCTCCACAGCTAGTCAATTCAAACTACCAATATCCAATCAACGAAATGGGACACAATCATGAAACTCGGTTTGCTCACGGCAAAGAATGCAAAATCTAAAACGATAAAGATCTCGATCCTGGCAATAGCCGCCGTCGGTGGAGTATCTCTCGTAAGCTCGAATGTCTTCGCGTCACTTAATGCCACGGCCTTCAACACTTCGGCCCAAAATGTCTCAGTAGGTACCCTTAAGCTGACACAAGCTGGAATCGGCAACGGATTCACCACTGCAATCGGACCAATCCAACCTGGTGACACACAAAACCGTTATATTGATGTAACCAATGGTGGATCTTTGGTTGGATCATCCATGACGCTTCAAATCGCTGATGCTCAAGCAGCCGCAACAATTACTGCTGCTACAGCGACCGGCGGTACCGCAACATTCACCGCAGTTAACTCATTTATTGCCGGCCAGACCGTCACCATCGCTAGCGTTACTGGTGGTTCTTACAACAAGACCAACGTAACCGTTGCTAGCGCCACGGGAACCCAATTCACTGTTGTCGATTCAGCACTTACCGGAACATATACATCTGGTGGAACTGCAACACCTCTCGGTACCTTAACTTCGGATGCAACAAATGGTCTACAAGTAACCGTTTCTTCCTGTACTGGTGGAACTTGGACTGCCGCTACCGGCGTTTGTTCAGGTTCAACTAACGCGGTCTTGGCATCAACTCCTGCAGTGACATTAAAGGGTGCAGCACAGACTCTTACTGCAGCAAACTTGGCACTTACTGCCGGTGGAGTTTCACACTTGAAGATCTCCATGAATCTTCCAAGCACTTTGGCAGAAACAACAATCAATGGTGTTCTACCTGCAACCACACTTCAAGGTGCAACTGGTTCAATCACATGGACCTTCACTGAAGCCCAAGTAACTGGATCAACTACTAACAGCTAGTAGTTGAGTTACAAGTTCATTGGGAATAGAGCTTGTATGTGTCCCATGCAAGAGTTTGCTGGTAGGGCTTCGGCGCTACCAGCATTCTTGGGACAGTCAGATGTATCGGACTCTCAACTGAGTCAAGTAAGTGCAATTTTTGCTTCATCATTGAAGGGGACACCTAAATGAAATTTGAAAAAAGTTCTAAAGAAGAATTAAAAGGCGCTGCGAAATTCTTGAAGTTTTTTGCAATGACCTTGGCCATTATTGGCGGAGTATCCATGGTTAGTTCGGCCGTATTCGCTGGCGTATCAGCCAGGGCTTTTAACACCACGGCACAAAGTTTTACCTCCGGCACCCTAAGCTTGACCGAAACTAACCAGGCAACAGCTGGAACCACCAACGGATTTTCTAGCAGCTTTGCAGTCACAAATGTTGCTCCAGGCGATATCGTCAACCGATATTTCACTCTCACCAACGGCGGAAACCTAGCTGCCGCATCAATGACGGCTCAGATCGCTGATACTGGAACGATTTCAAACACGGTCACGGCGGCATCCGCAACTGGTGGAACAGTTACTTACACTTACTCACCTGTAGATTCATCCGATTATCTAAAAGTCGGCGAAATCGTGACGATCACTGGGTTGAGCACCGCTGCCTTTAACCTTTCTGCCGTGGCAGTTGCTTCAGCTACTTCAACGCAATTTACATTGACAAACGCAGCAACTGGAACTGCTGTAACCGGTGCGACAGCAACAGCCACCGTCCAAGATCGCTTGATCTCTGATGCAACTAATGGATTGCAATTCACTTTGTCGAACTGTTCGGTTGAATGGTCCAATACGGGAACCTGCCCAACCGCGACAGTGACTGCAGCGTCAGGTTCTGGTTCTGTAGTTACTTACACCGCAGCCAATACTTATGTTGCTGGTGATCAAGTAACTGTCACCGGTCTTTCTGGCTCAGTTGCTATCACGGCAATATCTGGCTCTGGAACGGTTGTTACATATTCAACTGCTAATACCATCGGACTCTCTGCCGGGCAAAGCATCACGATCTCAGGTGCGACGACGGCTGGATACAACGGCGCAAAAACTATTTTGGCGGTTAATGCTGGAGTGAGTTTTACAGTTACCAATGCAACAACGGGAGCAACATCTACTGCGACTGGTACGTACACATCGGCATTTAACTTATCCAACTTGACCGTTGCTACAGCCTCAAGCACTCAATTTACGGTTAACAACACAACAACCGATCGCGCCGTATCTGCAGCAGCTGGAACTTCGACTCCAATAATTAATGGTGTAACCATCATGGCATCAACTGCTGGTACGACCGTGCAATCAACAGCTCAAACTTTGACTGCAGCAAGCTTGAACCTGGCTCCGGGTGGTGTTAACCATATTAAAGTCAATATGACCTTGCCTGCAGGAAGCGAAGTTGTGACCAATGGAGTCTGGCCCACCGGAACTGTTCAGGGGCAGACCGCCCTGTTGACGCTTTCCTTTATTGAGCAATTGCGTACCAATACAACCACCAATGGTTAATTCATTTTCTAGAAATAGGAATGGCATGATTTTTAGAGGGAGGGAATGATGAAGAGCGGTAATCGACGTTTGCGTCGTACTGCCATTCTCATCGCCCTCCTTACCGCCGTACCCATGGCGGTAGTGCATGCCGGGACAACGGCGCGGGCGCTAAATGTGACCAAAGAGAATGTAACCAGTGGAACCTATGAACTGACGGCGGTTGCTACTGCTAGTTCGCCAGATACTCACGCCAGCTATACCTTGGTGGTGGCGTCAAATGCGATTGGGTACTACGCCATCAGGAATTTTGGCACCCTATCCGTGAACAGTTTTAGCCTAACGGGATCCACTTCCATCGCTATGCGTTATTGCATGAATCAGGCATTTCAAAGCGCTAGTCAAACCCGGTGCGCTGATGGCACTTCAGCAGCAAGAATCACAATCGGTGCCTATCCAACGCAAACGACCATGGCTACCGCGTTGGCCCCGGGCGGGTATTTAACGCTTTCGGAAACATCTAACACCACGGTGAACGACGTCATTAATATTGCCGTCGCACGAGCCCAAATCGTGACTAATGGAACGAGGAACTCCTAGTAGGCGTGGGAATGAACGAGAAAAGTCGCAGAAACTCAATATTTCTCTTATTTTTCTCATAAACCTTGCGTTTACCTCACAATAGGGTAACAATTAAGGCATGAGCCTGAAGGAAGTCCTCCAAACAAGTCGTAGATACCTTCTTGTTATCTTGACCTTCATCGTCCTCATTGTTCCAGTCCTGTTTCACTCGGTCCTTGGAATTTCGCTCTCACCTATTCTTTCTGGCTCCATGAGCCCAGTTTTTAATACGGGAGACCTTCTTATTACCAAAGATGTTCCGGCTCACCTATTGAAAGTGGGCGATGTAGTAGTTCTTCGAAATGGCGTGGACTACTCATTATTCGCCCATCGAATTGTTCGGATCTTCAACACGGGTGACATGATCGAGATCCAAACCAAAGGGGATGCTAACCCTGCGGCCGATCAAGGAACTCTGCGAATCGCCGCTAATGAAGTTCTGCCGCAAGGTTTGGGCCGACTGCCTTGGGCTGGGAAGGCGCTGGATAGCATCAGCCGAAACAAGCTTTCACTCCTGGCAGATTTCGGCCTCATCGCCTTTCTTAGCGTCCTGCTCAATCGATTCTTTTTCTATCGCAGCCATCATGACAAAACGATTACAGTTCAACGAGCAAGTGCTAAAGCTGATCGAAGGACGAAGATCAGGGTTTAACACGAAGATCTCACAAGTTTGAATCGGTTTTGCAATTCCAATCCTCAGGAACCTCTTATATTTGTCCTGCATTGTGAGATAACACCTAGGCTTCCGAGAACTTACCGCGAAGTAACTTCCGTACCTTCTCCTCATGAGTTCCATACCGCCAGTACAAGCGTCAGGCCATGCCTCGACAGCTGAGGTGGTCGTGCCTACGCGAAGGATCGGTCATTATCTTTATTCGGCCGTTCTTTTGGCGTTGCTCCTTGTGCCGGTTCTGCTTCATTCCCTACTTGGTATCGCAATTTCGCCAGTACTGAGTGGATCAATGAAGCCAGTATTCAATCCGGGTGATGCACTCATTACAAAAGAGACAAAAGCGCTGAATCTTCGCGTTGGTGACATCGTCGTATTGCGAAATGCAAGTGATTATTCGCTCTTCTCGCATCGAATCACTTCTATTAAAAATGTTGATTTTCAAATCGTTATCAATACCAAGGGCGATAACAACCCGGTGGCTGATGCTGGTGCCGTAAAAGTAAATCCACTTCAACTCATTCCAAGAGAGATAGGTCATGTGCCGTTTCTTGGTCGCGAGGTTGTTTTCTTCACCTCCAATAAAGGCCGCTTAGTCAGTTATATCCTCATTGGTTTGGCACTTCTTTTGAGTATTGCTAGGTACTTCGGTCGAAAGACATTGGCCAAACATCACTCGTTGAATTTACACATGCCACATCTACACCACGATATTCAGGCTCCATTATCGGGGACTGAAGCACTTCCAACCGGAACCAGTATCAGTTCGACTGATTCCAACCTAGGTCAACAAGATCCAGGGATATCCAGCAATGCAACCACGGACTACAAAGGGGACAATGTATGAAATTCGGAATCGGTCCAGCCATTGCTGGAAAACTAACGTCACAGGTTGCGATGGTTGCGATCCTTGCAACTGCAACTGTCGGTGGCGTTTCAATCATTAGCTCATCCGTATTCGCGTCTTTGGATGCAACTGGTACGTATTCACCTCAGACGATTGACAACGGAACACTGTTGCTAACTGCAACTGATGCAACGTCGCCACTGTCTGGTGGGTTCACTGCGGCAATTGATTTATTAGCGCCAGCGGACATCGTCCATCGCTACGTCACCGTAGTTAATACTGGAACAATTGCTGGACTTGGACTTACCTTGTCGGGTACTCCGACAAGCCCGACCACCCTAGATGGGGACATCAACGTTACGGCACAAGCATGTACGGTTGCGTGGACCATTTCTGGAAATACATCTACTTGTAGTGGCGTCGGAGCGGTTGCTTCACCAGCCGCAACGGGTTTGCTTTCTGCTTTCTCGTCCGCTCAATCATTAGGCGTGTCCTTGGGAACAACACTTGGCACCAAGACTACCTACGTGAAGATCACCGTTTCACTCGTGGATATTGTGGAAACCAGCAATAACGGGAGCTTGATCGCTCTAACTCATGAAGGCAAAACTACGAGTGTTACTTGGCAGTTCGCTGAAGCGCAACGCGCCGCTACCGAAACAAACTCTTAATCAGCACCAAAAGATAAGCACTACAACTAAATATTGGTAGAAGTTATCGCAGTGGTGGGATCAATTGCGAGAACTTCTACAAGAAAGTAAGAAAGCAGTAATTACTTCTCCGAAACCAACTAACTAAAAAAAATGGGGCAAACGTGAAACAAAAATTGGCGACTACTGTCGCGGGAAAATTAACATCAAAAGTAGGACTAGTTGCCATTCTTGGCGTTGCAGCAATAGGAGGCGTGACATTGGTAAGTTCCAATGTTTTCGCTTCGCTTAATGCCACGGCCTTCAACACTACGGCCCAAAACATCTCGGTTGGTACATTAAAACTCACTCAACTTGGCGTCGGTAATGGCTTCACCTCTGCAATTGGACCAATCCAGCCTGGCGACACCCAGAACCGTTATGTAGATGTGACAAATGGCGGATCACTTGTGGGTTCATCAATGACACTTCAGATTGCTGATAATCAGGCTGCAGCGAGCATTACGGCAATTTCGGCTTTAACTGGAACCGTTACATACACTGCAGCGAACTCATTTGTTATAGGTCAGACCGTGACGATTACTGGTGCGACAGCCCCAGCCTATAACTTGGTTAATGCAACTATCGCTTCAGCATCGGGAACTCAATTCACTGTCACAAGTGCAGCAACAGGTGCGACTTCGACAGCAACCGCTACACCACTTAGCACCCTGACTTCAGATGCTACCAATGGTCTCCAGGTAACAATTTCCTCTTGTACTGGCGGAACGTGGACTGCAGGAACCGGAGTTTGCTCAGGTGCGACCAATGCAGTTCTTGCATCTACGGCAGCTTCTGTTCTCAAGGCCGGCGTTCAAACATTGACTGCTGTGAACTTGGCCCTAACTGCCGGCGGAGTTTCTCACCTCAAGATCTCAATGAACCTTCCAAACACTTTAGCTGAAACAACTGCTAACGGTGTCTTGCCAGCCACTACCCTCCAAGGTGCGACAGGCTCCATCGTCTGGACCTTTACTGAGGCACAGGTAACAGGAACCACCACGAACAGTTAATACCCCAAGAAAAACAAAATGAACCAAACTCGGTTACGTCGGATCGGGGCTCTACTGGTAATACTTTATGTATTGCCAGTGTGCCTCGATTTGGCATCTGCAAGTTTGGCAGCCAGGGCCAGCAATGCCGCACAGAATATTTCTGTAGGAAATTTTCGTACTGAAGTGACTGCAACGGCTGGGACACAAAATATTGGAACACTTTCACGAACTACGGGCGGAACCGTACCAACAAGATTTTCTAACTTCTTTGTTCAAAATTTTGGAACCATTGGGGTAGCCAAAGTGACCGTTACTTTGTCCAGCATTACTAGCATTTCCAATCTTGATTACTGCACCGGAGCAACAGGAGCATTCTCAGCAAAAGCGACCTGTGGAACTGGAACCCTTGTCGCGGCAGTGGCCGCCTTGTCTCAAACAATTACAGTTTCCATTCCAGCAGGGACTCGAATTGCTTTCCAAGTGATCAGCAGCGCCAACACCATTACAACCGTCGTGGGAGTGTCTGTAGGAACCGCGCAACTAAATACAGCCACAACAACCAACTCTTAGTCTTAATTGGGCGTGATTTTCACCCGCCACTATCCTTAACCTGTGCCAATCACATCCAGCCCTGCCGCGCCTGATACTCGGACGCCTCGTTCCTTTGTGGTGGAGACTTATGGCTGCCAGATGAATGTTCATGACACCGAACGGATCACAGGTCTGCTTCTGGATGCTGGCTGGGTGCAGGCGCTGGAGAACTCTAATCCGGACTTGGTGGTCTTTAATACCTGCGCCGTCCGCGAAAATGCCGACAATAAACTCTATGGAAATCTTTCATTTTTAGCTCCACGCAAGAAGGCGGATCCCAATTTCCAGATCGCGGTCGGTGGCTGCATGGCCCAAAAGGATCAGGACTCCATCGTTAAACGGGCTCCCTATGTGGATGTGGTCTTTGGGACTCATAACATCGGCTCATTGCCAGCTCTTCTAGAACGAGCCCGGATCGAAGAAGAGTCCCAAGTCGAAATTAAAGAGTCCCTGGAGCATTTTCCTTCCACCCTTCCGGCGCGAAGGCACTCGGCATTTAGCGCATGGGTATCAGTTTCGGTGGGTTGCAACAACACCTGCACCTTCTGCATTGTGCCTTCACTTCGGGGAATTGAGAAAGACAGACCTGCTGAAGATATCTTGCGTGAAGTAAGGGCACTGGTTGATCAAGGCGTAATTGAGATTACCTTGTTGGGTCAAAATGTAAATGCCTATGGCGTGGATTTTGGGGACCGAGGTGCCTTTGCCAAGATCCTTCGCGATTGCGGAAAAGTGGATGGCCTGGAGCGAATCCGATTCATGTCGCCACATCCGCGGGATTTCACCGATGATGTAATTGAGGCGATGGCGCAAACTCCAAATGTCATGCCCCACCTGCACATGCCGTTGCAATCTGGATCAGATCGCATCTTGCAGGCGATGCGCCGGTCATATCGCAGAGACCGCTATTTAGGAATCATCGAAAAAGTCCGAAACGCGATGCCGCATTCTTCTATTACCACCGACATTATCGTGGGTTTCCCTGGTGAAACGGATGAAGATTTCAAAGCCACTATGGATACCGTGGAAGAAGCCCAATTCTTGGCCGCTTATACCTTCCAATATTCGCGTCGACCTGGAACGCCAGCTGCCACCATGCCCGATCAAATTTCTGATGAAGTGATGAAAGAGCGCTACACCGCACTTCATGCACTGCAACAAAAGGTTGCTGGAAATGTTCAGGAAAAATTGGTCGGAACAATGCAAGAAGTTATGGTGGTTGATCACGAAGGTCGCCACGATCAAGAGCGAAGCCGAATGAACGGGAAGACTCCGGATTTTCGCTTGGTGCATTTCAATGTAGAAGCAAAGAACTCTCCTCGGCCAGGAGATGTAGTGACAGCCTTGATCACGACTGCGACTCCCAACTTTCTTATCGCCGATGGCTTGCCAGTTGCGGTTCGAAAAACCGTTGGTGGCGACGCGCACGAAGCACGCACCAAAGAACTAGGACCGGAACCGATCATGATCGGGATGCCAACTCTGGCTACGCTTAAACTGAAAATGAATAATTAATTCATGTCCCATTTGATTGTTATCGGGGGAGCCACTGCAACTGGAAAGAGCGACCTGGCCGTTGCCGTCGCGGAACGACTTGGTGGACAGATCATTAACGCCGATTCGATGCAACTCTATAAAGGGATGGACATTGGCACCGCAAAATTGTCTGTTGAAGAACGACATGGCATCCCACATCACATGCTGGATCTGGTGAATGTGAAAACCGATGTGACCGTCGCCTGGTATCAAGAACATGCTCGTAATTTGGTGGATCAACTTTTGGAATCAGAAGTGCCAACAATTGTCGTTGGTGGAACCGGCCTTTATATCAAAGCAATTTTAGATGACCTCAATTTCCCAGATACCGACCCAGAAATCCGCGCCAGACTTGCCGCCGAAGCAGATGAAATCGGTGGGGCGGCCATGCACCAACGGTTGGCTGGTTTGGATCCGGCAGCTGCGTTGGCTATCCCAAAAGAGAATGTTCGCCGTGTGGTTCGGGCGTTAGAAGTCATCGAAATTACCGGCAAACCCTTCACCGCCAATTTGCCTCGTCAAGATTCCACCAGGTATCCGCAGGCGTATCAATTTGGCTTGGCAACCGACCGGGCTCGCCTAGATGAGCGGATCGATGCTCGGGTGGAGCGGATGTGGTCGCAGGGAATCGTTGCCGAAACCGAAACCTTGATCGGCCAAGGTCTGCTGGAAGGTAAGACCGCTCAGGCGGCGCTGGGTTATGCGCAAATTATCAAGATGAAGCACGGCCTACTTTCCGAAACCGAAGCGAAGGCCGAAACTAAGGTAACCACGCGTCAGTACGCCCGTCGCCAGGAAACTTGGTTTAATCGAGATCAACGGATTCAATGGCTGGCTCCTGCCCCCACTTCAGCACACCTAGAGCAGGTCCTAGCGTCTATTATCAAAGCATGATCGCCACTTACGGACACGGGACCGAGAACGATTTCTTGCTCTTCTTCGACCCGGAAAACGAACTAACGATCACCGCTACCCAGATTCAACGAATGTGTAATCGCCAAACCGGAATCGGCGCGGATGGCATCATTCGAATCGGTAAAGACAATGGCAAGTGGTTTATGGATTACCGAAACGGGGACGGATCCACCGCAGAGATGTGCGGAAATGGAATCCGAGTCATGGCGCGATACCTGGTGGAACGTGGCCACCAACCATCTGGAATATTCCCGATCAACACCCGCGCCGGAATGCGTTATTTGGCCGTTCCTGACGTGGAGGACATCTCCGTCAACATGGGCAAAGTGGAAGAAATCTACGGCGAAATTTCGGCAACGGCCAATGGTCATACCTGGAGCGGTTACAACATCAATGTAGGCAATCCGCATGCTGTCGTATTTGTTGACGACGTGGATCAAATCGGAGATTTGAAAACAATTCCACAAGTAGAACCAGAGGATGAATACCCCGAAGGTGTGAATGTGGAATTCGTTCAATTCCAGGCAGATGGTGAACTTAAGATGCGGGTTCACGAACGCGGCGTTGGCGAAACTAAGTCGTGCGGAACTGGAACCTGCGCGGTTGCCTTAGCAGCGACCTTGAAAAAGGGAATGCGACTTCCAGCCACTTGGTATATCAATCCTCCTGGCGGCAGATTAAAAGTAGAGTTAGATGCCCATTCCAATGCCACCTTAACTGGACCAGCCGTGCTAATTAAAGATTATGAAGTGGACGCTTATTTTGAGTAATAAAGATTTCGACATTGAACAGCTCATTAACGAATCAGCCAGAGTCGCCGCGCAATTTGACGCCGCCGAAGAAGATCAAGCCCACTATGAATCCCACCAAGCAGATCTACAGGATCGCCACGCACTTCGTCGCGTAGCTGGCCTTTCCACCGAACTTCAAGATATTTCCGATGCCGAATATCGCCAGTTACTTTTGGAGAAAGTTGTCCTAGTAGGGGTGTGGACCGAAGGCACCGCGCTGGATGCCGAAAACTCCATGAAGGAGTTGGCCGCGCTCGCCGAAACCGCTGGCTCTGAAGTAATGGATGCCATTATTCAACGCAGAGATAAGCCCGACCCCGCGACATTCATTGGTTCTGGAAAAGTCACCGAACTTCTAGAAATTGTTAAATCCACCGGCGCAGATACGGTGGTCTGCGATGGTGAACTTTCACCGGCACAACTTCGGACGCTGGAGCAAAAAGTAAAAGTAAAAGTAATTGATCGAACCGCGCTGATCCTGGATATCTTTGCCCAGCATGCCAAAAGCCGTGAGGGAAAGGCCCAAGTCGAGCTAGCTCAGATGACTTACCTCCTTCCGCGCCTTCGTGGTTGGGGTGATTCACTGTCACGACAAGCTGGTGGAATTGGTGGACGTGGACCGGGTGAAACCAAGATTGAAACTGATCGCCGCCGCATCAACGACAAGATGGCAAAACTTCGCAAAGAGATAAAAGAGATGAAGGTTGCGCGGGATACCAAGCGCCAGGACCGAAGCCGTCACGGGATTCCTTCGGTTGCTATCGCCGGCTACACCAACGCGGGTAAGTCATCGCTAATGAACCGGCTCACCAACGCTGGTGTTCTGGTGGAGAACGCCCTCTTCGCCACGCTAGATCCCACCGTTCGAAAGACCGGAACCGAAGATGGTCGCGTGTATACCTTGGTGGATACCGTTGGCTTTGTCCGACACCTTCCGCACCAGTTGGTGGAGGCATTCAAATCCACGCTGGAAGAAGTCGCTGGCGCCGATGTCATTGTCCACGTCGTTGATGGATCTCACCCTGACCCCATGGAGCAAATTCGTGCGGTACGGGAAGTCATCAACGATATTGGTGGGGGAGATATCCTGGAAATAATCGCGGTCAATAAGGCCGATATCGCCGCCCCCGAAGTTGTTATGCAGATCCTTCGAAGTGAATCCAACGCCTATGCCTTCTCGGCCAGAACTGGCTTTGGCATAGAAACGCTAGTAAAAGCCATTGAGGGCTCACTTCCTCGGCCGAGGGTAGAGATCAGGACGGTTATCCCGTTCAGTCGCGGTGACTTGGTTTCGGCCATTCATCAACGCGGGGAGATCTTTACCGAGAACTATTTACCCGAAGGCACAGCCGTTCACGCGATGGTGGATGGCGCATTAGCAAAGCAATTAGAGCCGTTTTACATTTGATTTGATATACCCCTAGGGGTATGCTTTACTACGTACACCACGGCGCAAGGAGACGAACATGGCAAAGTCCACCCCCACGAAATCGCTTTCTCATGTCCTTGAAGACCAGGAAAGTAAGGCGTTGATTCTTAAGCGTTTGAAGCGGGCCAATGGTCAATTGGGCGCAGTTATTCGAATGCTGGAAGAAGACCGACCTTGCAATGACATTGTCACCCAAATGGGTGCAGCTAGTAAGGCGATCAATATCGCAGCGCTGAACCTAATCTCGGCCAGCATGCAGGAATGTGTTGCCGAAGATAAAGCCAACGGCGCAGAAGTGAAAGCACAATTAGAGAAATTGTTGCTGATCTTCGCATAACAACTTTGCAAGACAACAGAATATGGACGTTGAATTAATTGAAACGAATTGTAATTGTCGGTGGAGTTGCCGGCGGAATGTCTGCGGCTACTCGACTTCGAAGGCTTGATGATTCTTCGGAGATCATTGTCCTAGAGCGAAGCGGTCATGTTTCCTACGCCAACTGTGGTTTGCCCTATTACGTAGGGGGAGTCATTGAAAATGAGGCAGATCTATTGCTCCAAACACCCACCAGTTTATTTAACCGGTTTCGTCTGGATGTTCGAATTCTCTCTGAAGTCATGTCAGTGGACGCGCAAGCCAAAACTGTCACGGTGAAAAAACTTTCGGACAACTCCGAATACCAACTGAGCTACGACAATTTAATTTTAAGTCCCGGCGCGAAACCCATCCTTCCTCCCATTCCTGGAATTGAATTGGCCTACACGCTTCGGACCGTTGAAGATGTAGAGAAAATGACCAGCGCTGTTGATGCCACTCCCAAAAGTGTTCTCGTAATTGGTGGCGGATTTATTGGGTTGGAAATTGCCGAGAACCTAGTTCACCGCGGTATTAAGACCACCATCGTGGAAGCATCGGATCAATTGCTAGCGCCGCTGGATACGGAAATGGCTACGTTGGTTGCAGATGAAGTTCGAAGTCATGGTGCGCTGGTGTATTTAAATTCCAGTGCAACTGAAATTACGCCTTCCGACGTTCTTCTCAAGGACGGCCGACGGATTGCGGCAGATCTGGTTATTGCTGCTATTGGCGTTCGACCCGATACCGATTTAGCAAAGGCCGCCGGGCTAACCATTGGAACCAGGGGTGGTATCGCCACCAATGAACACAATCAGACCAGCGATTTAAGTATCTACGCCATTGGCGATGCGGCAGAGAAGAGGGATGCCCTTGATGGCAGCGCCTCATTAGTTCCGCTGGCTAATTTAGCTAACCGCCATGGCCGAATTGTTGCTGACCACATTTATGGTCGACAGACTCGGATGGTAGACACCATTGGAACTGCGATCGTTAAAGTCTTTGATCTGACTATTGCAACCACCGGTTGGAATGAAAAGAGACTCACCGCAGCCGGCCGAGCTTTCGAGATTATTCATACCCACCCAAGTTCCCATGCGGGTTACTACCCCGGGGCACAGGCGATGACCTTGAAGATGATCTTCGATCCCAACACTCTGCAAATTCTTGGTGCTCAGGGAATTGGCAAAGAGGGGATCGACAAGCGGATTGATGTATTGGCAACAGCGATTCGTTCCGGCCTCACCGCACCACAGCTAGCGGACCTAGAACTTTCCTATGCCCCACCATTTGGTTCGGCAAAAGACCCAGTAAATATGCTGGGCTATATCGCCGAAAACCGAATCTCTAAATTGACCAGCACACTGCAGTGGCACGAGATCATCGCTTATGTAGCCAACGGCTACCAGGTGCTTGATGTTCGCACTGAATCGGAGTTCGCCAAAGGATCTATCGCCGGGGCAATTAATATGCCACTTGATTCCATCCGTGAGCGCTTTACCGAAATAACCAACAAGAATGTTTTAGTTCTCTGTCAGGTTGGACAACGCGCACATACCGCGACCTTGTTACTCAATGACTTGGGCTTTAACGCCCGACACATTGATGGTGGCTATTTAACCTGGAGCCATTCACCAGCAGCACTTCTACCGGCTAGTTAGAGCGCCAAGCCCATTTTGATCGCAGCATCCCACAGCTCTTCGCGAGCATCGGGATGCGCAGCATACTGAATGATGTTGGCGGCTTGATCGAATTCGGAATGACCAAAGCATGGCGCAACGCCATTTTCGGTAACAACATAAGAATGTTGAAAGGAAGTAACCGCTTCGGTGATCTTCGGAATAATGGTTGAGGTGTTGGTCTTTGCATGCCAGGACGGCAAGGCCATGAAGGACTGTCCGCCGCGGGAGTGAAGCGCACCCACGATAAAGTCAGTTGACCCGCCAAAACCAGAGTAAATCTTTCCGCGAACCCGAGATGCATTTGCTTGATCGAAGAGGTCTACCTGCAACGCAGCGTTAATTGACGTCATTTTCGCTTGGCGTGCGATCAGGCTAGGGTCATTTGTTTTCTCGGTTCTAAACATTCGTACCCGGCGATTTAAATGGAGCCACTCATACAACTCCGCCGAACCAAAAATAAATGATGCGGTGATCGGAACATCTTCATCCAGCGCACCCAATTTATGTAGGTCCAGAACGCCATCGCTAAACATTTCGGTCCAAACCCGAAGGCCTTTGCGCTTTTTCATCAATTCCAAAACGGCATCTGGCACTGCGCCAATTCCCAATTGCAACGTGGAACTATCTTCAACTAGCGCGGCAATTCGTTCGCCAATCTGGCGCGAAGTATCGCTTAGTTCGCCCGGAGCATGAATCTTCAGCGGTTCATCGACTTCGACTAGAAAATCAATTTCGCTATCGTAAATCTGCGAGTCCCCATAGGTATAAGGCATCTGCGAATTTCCCTGCGCAATAACCACCCCGCCATAAGCGCGCACCGCTTCGATAGCAGCTGGCAATATATTGACTTCAATACCCAAGGAGACCGTGTCGAACCGTGGCGTTGTCGTGTGCAGTAAAACCACGTCAGGACGCAGGTGATCCCGAAGTAAGACGGGCAAGAGGCTCAACCGCGATGGCACATAATCCAACCGACTGGACTTTCGCATTCCAGCACCGATAAAGGCGGATTCGTGGGTCACGCCTTCGCGATCCGGAATTCCAGGTTGGGCATTGAGCATATGCAACCGATAGGTCGGCAGTACCGAATCCAATATGCCCAGCAGGGTCATTGGTGGTGCAAAGTTGCCAGAGACCACGATGCGGGGATTATCAGGCAGGGCCTGCAGGACCTTCTTCAGTTGCTCTATTTCAATGATTCGCACGGGTTAATTATCCTGCAAATCGTGTAAGTCCTTCGCTGATTTCGTGCCCAAAGTGTGGGTATGAGAACAACCACGAGAACTGGGTGAACATCTAATGAAACGCATAGCCAATGACAATGGCGACTGGTGGACAAGCGAGGGCGCCGGAAGGACACCGTCACTTGTTTGTGTTGAGACCTTCCCGTCCAGTCTCTAACTTAATAAGGGAGTTGTTGTAAGAGAGACACTAGCTAGCTCGAACAGATGTTCGAAAATGCTGGTGGACATAATCCATGAGCCATGTCATTATTAAGTTATTAAGAGGGAATGACCCACTTAATAGAAAAGTGACAGAAGGACAGTATTGAATTTCAGTTCTTCGGGCAGAGCGAACAGATGTTCGATTTTTGAGCTTGTGGATGTCGGGAAACTATGGGATATTCTGATTATCGATAAAGGCACCCTGTTCCAGGGGTCTACTGTTCGTTGATTCCCATGAGGATAAAGTTCAGTAATCGTAAGTAACAGGTAACGAGAAGTTCTCGAGACCTGTTTTTTTATTTAGTTAGGCAGTCACCGCCGGTGGCTGCCTTTTTTCATGCCCGAAAACGGAAGAAGGATTCAAAATGGAAAAAGAAAGTATTTCAGTAAACGAGTTCGGAGTGGCATCGATTGAAATTCCTTGCAGAACACATCAAGAAATCTTCTTGTTAAGTAGCTACCTAAACAAAGTTCTGTGGTTTCCCTGGAAATTCGAAATGAGGGGGGCAAAATCCGGAGGGTTCAAATACCAGTTCAAAATCTCCTTTTATGAAATACACGTTTGGAATGAGTACCAAAACGTAAATATCTCGGATTTTGATCCTGCATATTTTAGTGCATTCGTAGATGCGCTCTTGGATGGAGCTTCATATTGGGCAATCGCACAAATCTGCTCC
Organism: uncultured Actinomycetes bacterium; assembly: GCA_903850565.1. Classification (GTDB taxonomy): domain Bacteria; phylum Actinomycetota; class Actinomycetes; order Nanopelagicales; family Nanopelagicaceae; genus CAIMZW01. Next base: position 6,828 of record CAINLV010000011.1, on the reverse strand, counting down.
AAATAAATCGATATTCAAACTTAATCACGTCGGCTCGAATCCAAAATATCCAGATAAAAGGAGTAATTATGTCTAAGTCAGCAAGGCGCTTCGCCATAAGAAAAGGTAAGGAAGAAGAGCGAAGAGTCGGAACGTGCGCAACCAAGAAACGATTCAGAAGTATTGACGAAGCCAAGGAGGCGTTGATCTCGATAAAGTACGCTAGGAAGTCTCACCCAATGAATGAGTATTCAGTGAAGAGGCGAGAAGTACGTTATTATTATTGTGCTTGCAGGGGGTATCACTTAACTTCGAAGCCAAATTACTGAAGATTGCCCAAGAAATTTAGATCAAGTATCCCTGGAATCTTAAGCTCCATATCGTGGGCATTGGTATCAACGGTGCGACTGGTGAATTCCCAGAAGGATTGCAAGTATTTGACTAAAGGTAATACCAATGGGGCGCTCAATCCTAATAAAAGAGAGCAGGCATCCACCTACTTCCCTACGTAGTTCGTTCCTTCAGATGGTCAACTGCCCCCACGCAAAGGGATTTCAATCATCCGTGCTTCCAGATGATTCCATAGCAGGAATATCCTTTACAGTATTTCGGTCAATAAAAATGACCAAAGCCCTGACGCCGTGGACGGACGGGTCAGGGCTTTGGCTAGCACCGCAGCTAAACGCGAGGGATTAGTGTGCTGTGAGATTTTCTTGAACGATGTGCGGAATGAAGGTCCACAAGTTTGGATTGCGTGGATCGATTTGCAATTCAATCCAGTGATTGAATCCGGAGCCAAAGGTCTGAACTCGGGTGAAGTTCTCCACCAAGTTGCCCTTGTCTTTCTCCACCAATTTGCCTGCTGTTTCGTTCATTGGCATATCCAACTGGTACCAGTGCTCGTCGCCATTTTGTAGAAGAACTGGCTTCTTAAATGCGATGGTATTTGTCAGAAGTGCTTGCTTCACATTGGCATAAGCCTGGGTGTATTCGTTGTTTGGCGCAGCTAGATCGCGAAGGTAACCTTCCCAGTCCATGTTGGCTTGCAAAGTCACGATGACTCCAACGGAACCATTGGTCTTCGCCCAGGCAAAGCCCTTATTGATCCAAGCCACGTCCGCTGCATCGCGAGCCAAGTATTCGGCCTGATCGCCATCAGTTGGCTTGTCGTTGTAAGTCTTTGTCTTGGTTGCATCTACAGCTGCATTGTCAGCAGAACCAGGTACGTGCGGAACGATAAAGGTGATTCCACGGTATGCAAACATTTGAAGTTCTGGGTAAACCGAATCCCGAATTACTGGAACGGGAAGCTTCTTCTGACCCAATGTGATGTATCCGGTGGTTGCATCGCCGAAGTAAGTCTTACGAACCAAAGCCAAGCGATTGAGAGGATCAAATCCACCCTTCACTGCGCGGTCGCAGTCAGTCCATTCATTGTCGCCAACCGAGTAAACGATTGGGTTTGCAAATTTGTCGAAGAAGTCGCTCTTCACGCGAGCATAAGCAGCATCGGTGCACTGATCGCCCTTGCCGGACATGGTGTCACCATCAAAGAGTGAGAAGGAAACATGTGAAGCATTAATCGCATTAATAACGGCAGGGGTTTGTGTTTGGCCCTTCGCGTCATAGGGCATATCGCCAATGAGAGCGATGGAAAGTTTTCCTGGGCGATTAAGTTCGGTTGCGTCGGCGGTCAAAGCTGATGCCGATGCAAATGCGGCGATAACTGATGCGGCCAGCAAGGTTCGAATTGCGTTCTTGGATGAAAAATTGGTTTATTCACATGGGGGACACTGCCCGATTTGTGTGAATTAACGACCCTTTGGGTCTTAACGAAAAGTTAACTAACGATGAAGGTCTACGGTCGTTAGTTAACTTGGTTGATTAGTGCGTGGTTAAGTTCTTTTGAATAAGGTGTGGAACGAAGCTTCGCATAGTCGAATTGCGAGGATAAATTTGTACTTCGATCCAATGATTAAACCCAGATCCAAAAGCTTGGTCTCCGGTTATGTCTTCAGCCAGGTCGCCTTTTGCCTTGTGTAGCATCTTGACGTCAGATTCAATGCTCGGGTATTCATGATTAAAAGTATTCACAATCCGTACCTTGCCTGCAAAACGTGAATGCAAGACCCAAAGGGTCTGAATTACGAGTTAACTAAAGATGAAGGCTAGTGCTGGACTGGAGGATGTGCCTTATCGGCGATGTAATCCATGATTGCGAACAAGACGCCAGAAATAACGAAAGTAATATGTATCGCGATTCGCCACTTCAAGCCAGCATGAACTTCGCCAGAGGCGGCCATAAAGTCCTTCAGGAGTTCGATGACGGAAATTGCCACTAACGAACCGATCAACTTGATCTTCAGGCCAGAGAAGTCAACGTGACCCATCCAGTCCGGCCGATCCACTGCGTTTTCGGCGATCTCAATCTTGGAAACGAAGTTTTCATACCCAGCAAAAATCACGATCAAAATCAGATTGCCCAACAAAGTCAGGTCCAATAAACCCAGGATTCCCAGCACCACATCTTGGGTTCCCGTATTGAGAATATGGCGGCCAAAATCCCAGAACGCCTGCAGGAATTTCACCAAAAGTAGGACCAATGAAAGGCTAAGCCCCAAGTAAAAAGGAGCGAGCAACCACCTGCTGCCAAACATGGCGCGTTCTACAAGGTGTTCCACTTGGTTTCGACTTCCGGGCGTTGAGCTCATGGGGAAAGCCTAACTTAATCGGGGATATTGCTACCGTTCACGACTTCGAAGAATTTGGTCCTTATCTTCTCTTGTACGAGACCATAACCTTTATAGCGCTTTCAAGGGGTTTGATTAGGACCGAAGTAACCCGTTTCAACTCGAGAGCTTTGGTCAATTTTACAAATGTAGGGATTGGCACACATGGCCAAGTCACCTTCATATGATTCGAGTTCACAGGAAGATCCTTTATTAAGAATTCACATAATTTCATTGTGTTTCTCTTTCGGATGACTAAGCCCTTAATAACAATTGACAAACTTTCCTGACAAAAGCTCTCATTTCCACAACTTTCTACCCAAGTGGCTAACTCTCCAACATCAAGAAATTCTTAGATTTGAATAATTCTTTCTTCGTTCAAAACATGGAATGTGCGCACGTTTGGAGGCAGAATATGAGACTCCTACCGGGTAGCGAAAGAGAGATAGATTTGCTAGCAGACTCTGAAGTTATAAGACAGTGGTCTGGTAGCAGTTGGGAAATTGTTTTGGAGCAGGCTGCTCTCAACATCAAGACTAATGGAAAAATTGAACGAATTCCTTTTGATGGAACCATTGAACTTGATACTAAACGGTTGTGGATGAGATGGCACCTTATAGTGGAGAGTAAATCTCGGTTGCGGCTAAAAGGACTCAGCCGATTCGAAGCCAAATTATTAGCCATAAGTTTTGAATTAGGTCAATCTAGAATTTGGTCATCGAAGTTACGACAAGTTCTCGAAGAGCATAGAGGTCAGCACCGGTGGATACCTCAAGAAACAATTGATAATTTGATTGAAACCAAACCATCATTCTTAAATCAGAAGACGGTCGAGCGCCTCGGAATAATGAAGAGACTTAACATCCAAGAAGTCAATGCGCTCAATGATCTTGAACTTAATCTTATAAATTTGTTCGAAGATCTTAATCAAACGATTTTAGCTGCCGAGCTCACGCGCCAGAAGACTTTCTTAGACAGTATTGAAAGTAAACCATTGTCTTCAGAACAGGCTACTGCAGTATTAACTTTTGATAATCGCGTGTTACTTGTTGCCGCCGCGGGTTCAGGAAAAACGTCGGTTATGGTCGCGCGAGCAGCATATGCGTCCATGAAAGGAATTGTTGAACCATCAAGAATCTTGCTTTTGGCTTTCAACAAGGCCGCAGCCGAGGAGCTTCAAGAAAGAGTCAGAGAGGGATTCGCAAGAGTAAACATCGATTCAAGCGGAATCAAATCATCAACTTTTCACGCTTACGGACTTGAAGTGATTGGCCGCGCAATGAATGCGAGGCCAAAGGTAGCACCTTGGGTTGAAACAAGCGCAGACCTCGATGAGGTCGCTTCAATTGTTAAAATGTTGAAAGATACCTCTAAGGAATTTAACTATAAATGGGATCTCTACCGGCTGATATTTCCCCCAGAAACAATGAAGATTGCAGGTTCGGAACCTGATTCATGGGATTCAGAGTCGCGAGAGCGAGGGTTTCGTACCTTTGACGGTAAAATCGTCCGAAGCCATGGTGAACGTATGATTGCAAATTGGCTTTTTTTGAATGGGGTTTCGTACCAATACGAACGTGATTATAAGGTGGATACAACCGACGCTTACCACCGCCAGTACACCCCGGACTTCTATTATCCAGATATTGATACGTGGCATGAGCACTGGGCACTAGACAAAAATGGCAATCCTCCGCCTGACTTTTCAGGATATCGTGACGATATTTTGTGGAAACGAAACCTTCATTCTGTTAATAAAACCGATTTGATTGAAACAACTTTTGGAGGTGTGGTTTTCGGTAATGGTTTAACTGCACTTGAGGAAAATCTTGTGAGGCGCGGAATAACAATGAATTGGGATCCTGATAGGCCCAAAGCAGCTTTTACGAACATCGATGACTCGGAGGTGATCAAACTAATTCGAACGTTCATGTCCCACGTAAAGTCAAATTCATTGACGGGGGCAGAAATTGCGTCGCGTTTGCAAGGTAAATGGAGTCACCTAAAAAGTAGACGGGCAGATCTATTTCTGGAGATTTACTGGCTAATACATCAGGAGTGGAATCGTAGATTGGGTGCTGCAAATGCAATTGACTTTGAAGACATGTTAATCCAAGCAGCGCATTTAGTTGAAAGCGAGGCGCACGTCCCTGAGTATGATCTAGTACTGGTCGACGAATTTCAGGATTCAAGTTCGGCGCGAGCTAGGTTAATTAAGTCATTGCTTCAATCTAAAGGAAGATTTATTCTAGCTGTTGGGGATGATTGGCAATCTATCAATCGATTCGCAGGAGCCGATGTCTCGTTAATGTCGAATTTCCACGACTATTTTGGAAAAGGGCCAACTTTACGACTTTCTCGAACCTATCGATGTACCCAGACCATTGCAGATGTAGCAACCAAATTCGTAACAAAGAACCCGCGTCAGATAACAAAGCAGGTTCTTGCGGATGAAGGAAGGGCCGGTAACCCTATTATTTTGATTAGGACGCTCGATGCGCAGAATGGTGTAAAAGATGCCCTTCGAAGGATCCTCGAAGACTTGAAGGCTAATGGTCGAACTTCGGGTTCCGTCTTTATTTTGGGTCGATATAACTTTAATCGTGATTGGGCACCGAATGAAGATTTCCCAGGTCTTCGGATTATGTATCGAACAATTCATGGTTCAAAAGGCTTGGAAGCTGACTACGTGGTGGTTGTGAATCTGGAATCTGGACTGCATGGATTTCCCAGCGAAATAGAAGATGATCCAATATTGAATCTTGCCATGAGCCATCTCGAAACGTTCGAATATTCAGAAGAGCGCCGATTGCTCTATGTAGCGTTAACAAGAGCAAAGAACCAAGTTTTCCTTGTCACGAGACAAAATAGAGACTCTATGTTTGCGGTCGAGCTTATGTCCGATTCATTACTTGAAGTCGTTACCCTTGACGCGGCGATGACAAAGAATCCTCCTATTCAAACTTGCAAAGTTTGCAATAAGGGTGTCATGGTGATTCGCTCCGGCCCGTACTCAAAATTCCTCGGATGCTCTCGCTTTCCAAAGTGTGCTAACAAATCATCAATACATTGAGAAGTGTGTCATGTTAAACCGTATTTGAATTCATCCGCTTTTCGGAGAATGGTCTACATAAAGCCAATTCTCTGAAGTCCTACGAGTCGGTTCAGTGAAAAGAATCGAAGTTCAATTTTCGTTGAAAATCTCGGGGTTTCATAGGATCGAGCTCTGATCCTTTTTAGAAATTTGAAGATAATGCCAATTCTGAAGTCCTTGTAGGTAACAGAGTTTTGACAAGTCTTGTTTCTAAATTAATCAAATGTATATATCTGTAGATGTACTTCCACTTTTTCTTTTCAAACCCTAAGCTCGGAACATGTGGATGCTGGAAGAGGAGCAGGCACTTCGTGAGGATTTGATCGAAAAGATTATTTCCAAGGCTAACGAAGGTGATGGAATGCTTTCTCGTGCCGAACTTGGTAGTTTTGAATATGCTGGACAAACGATTCGGGTCATCGACTCTCGAGGTGGAATATGGAATCCCGGCGCCTCATGGAGGTTGGGTCAAGAATTGAGAGCAACTCTCTCCATCAACACTACGAAGTCAGGAAAGTACGAAGACCAAGAAGTCTCGGGCGGGCTCTGGCGCTATGACTATCAATCAGGTGGAACCGCTGGTAAGAACACAAAAATGCGTAAGGCCATGGAATTACAACTTCCACTGGTTTGGTTTGTCCAACAAGATTCTGGTCGTTACGTTCCCTACAGAGTTTTCATCATCAACGATTATCCTGAAGAGGGATTTTGCCTGATTGCCCCGGACCTTTCTCTGGCGACGGCCTCAAGATCAGAATCTCCCGTCGAACGTCGTTACGCAGAACGAATGATGAAACAGCGGTTACATCAACCTGCTTTTCGTGCCCGAGTCATTAGTGCCTATCAAACCAAGTGTGCAATTTGTCGACTTGGCCATGGCAGACTTTTAGATGCTGCACACATAACACCAGATAGTGATGTGGCTTCAACAACTTCTGTAACCAATGGATTGAGCCTTTGCAAAATTCATCACACTGCCTATGACATAAATATTGTAGGAATTGATCCTGACTACACGGTTCATGT
>CAINLV010000010.1 GCA_903850565.1 uncultured Actinomycetes bacterium | reverse complement strand
GTTGTCTAAGTCAAAAGCTAGGTGGAAACCGGGGTTAAATTTGCGATCTCCAGCTACTGAAATGTTGCCACTTCGCTTACGAATATCTGCAATCTTCTCGATTGCTTCGGTCAGTTCTGCACCAGTGCGAATAATTCCCACAAGGTTTTGGGTAATCTCTTGGAGCTCTTGGTGTAAGGAGTAAGCGTTTTCGCCACCAGTTCTACTGAATGGAGCTTCAATTTTTGCTGCAGCTTTTTGAATTGCTGCATCACTGACTGGGTTAGCGCCATTGGCCTTCACATAATCGGCTGCGCCTTTACCTGCGCGACGTCCAAATACCAATAGGTCGGTAAGTGAATTTCCACCGAGGCGATTTGATCCGTGCATTCCGCCAGTAACTTCTCCAGCCGCAAACAGTCCCGGCACTCCGATTGCTGCAGCGCTATCTGGTTCTACTTCAACCCCGCCCATTACATAGTGACAGGTTGGGCCAACTTCCATTGCTTCCTTGGTGATATCAACGCCGGCAAGTTCATAGAACTGGTGCCACATTGATGGAAGGCGCTTTTTAATAATTTCTGCAGAGATACGTTTGGATACATCGAGGAAAACTCCGCCGTGCTCAGATCCTCGACCAGCCTTAACTTCAGTATTAATCGCACGAGCAACTTCATCACGTGGAAGTAATTCTGGTGGGCGGCGATTATTATCTTGATCTACATACCAGCGATCTGCTTCAGCTTCGTTATCCGCATATTTATCTTTAAATACATCTGGAATATATTTAAACATAAACCGCTCACCGAGTGAGTTTGTAAGAATTCCGCCTTCACCGCGGACTGATTCTGTAACGAGAATACCTTTGACTGATAGCGGCCAGACCATTCCGGTTGGATGGAATTGCAAAAATTCCATATCAACCAAGTTCGCACCTACTTTGAGAGCGAGCGCATGTCCGTCTCCAGTGCCTTCCCAAGAGTTAGATGTAATCTTAAATGTTTTACCAACGCCGCCTGTTGCAATAACAACCGCTGGTGCTTCGAAAAGTACTTCTGCCCCGGATTCGCGGCGATAGCCATAAGCGCCAGCAACTTTTCCGTTTTCCTTAAGGATTTCGGTAATTGTTACTTCAGCAAAAACCTTGAGATTCTTTTCAGCATCGCCAAACTCTTTAGCGTCAGCTTGTTGTAAAGCAACGATACGTTGCTGCATTGTGCGGATGAGTTCAAGCCCAGTGCGGTCTCCGACGTGAGCTAGGCGTGGATATTCATGTCCACCAAAGTTGCGTTGTGAGATTTTTCCTTCAGAAGTGCGATCAAATAAGGCGCCCCACATTTCAAGTTCCCAAATACGATCAGGAGCCTCTTTAGCGTGGAGTTCCGCCATTCGATAGTGATTGAGGAATTTACCGCCGCGCATAGTGTCTCTAAAGTGGACCATCCAGTTGTCATTATCGTTTACGTTACCCATGGATGCCGCAGCGCCACCTTCGGCCATCACGGTGTGAGCCTTACCAAATAAAGATTTACAGACAATAGC
>CAINLV010000009.1 GCA_903850565.1 uncultured Actinomycetes bacterium | reverse complement strand
GCGACGACTCATTTGGTGCCTCCAATAGAAATAAGTTCTCGAGCTAATCGGCGGTAGGCAGAAGCGCCCGAGGAAGAACTAGCGTAGGAAGTAATTGGTTCACCTTTTACAGTGGACTCGGAGAAACGAACCGTTCGACCAATAATGGTGTCAAAGACATGCTCTGGAAAGGCCTCAGAAATTCGTTCCAAAACATCTCGGCTATGCGTTGTCTTTCGATCAAACATCGTGGGCAAGATCCCAATCAATTTCAAATCAGGATTGGTGTTTTTCTGAACTTTGCCGATGATGTCACTCAGCAAGGCCACGCCACGCAGCGCAAAATATTCGCACTCTAACGGCACGATTACGCCATCTGAGGCCGTCAATGCGTTGATGGTGAGCAGGCCAAGGGAAGGCTGGCAATCAATCAGAATCACGTCGTAATCGGCCTTAACGGGTTCAATAACTCGCTTGAGAATCTGCTCGCGGGCAATGACATTCATTAGCCCTCCTTCAGTTCCAGCCAAGTCCTCATGGCTTGGAATCATGTCCATGCCCGGGACGCTGGTTTTGAGAAGAAAATCTTCAATCTTCGTGGATTCATCCATCATCAAGTTGTAGATGGACCCTTCTAACCGGTTGGTGGCAACGCCAACGCCGACTGATAACGAATGCTGCGGATCAAAATCGATCAACAAAACTCGACGACCCAATTCAGCAAGAGCTGCGCCCAAGTTGATGGTCGTGGTGGTCTTACCTACGCCACCCTTTTGATTCACTACGGAGATCACGGTCGCTTCCCCAACGGTTGCCATCGCAACAGTTTCCGGTATCTCTCGCGGTGGCAGGTTTAATACCGCCGATGTAGTTGCTACTTCATCATCCCGATTTGTCGACTTAGCGTCGAATCGAGAAACCTCTGAATTGCTTTTCGCCATGGTCGGACTCTAACGGCGCTTCGATTACGCTGGCAAGCGCGCTTGGACTACCTTTCTCGCATGAGTGAAAACAATGGCGCGGATTTGTTGAGCAATCCAGATTCGACTGCCGAACTCACTGCCGTTACCCAGATCGAACCCGCACTGGATGAGGCGCTGACATCCTTAACGGCTGCGGTGACTGCCGAAGAATCACTGCCATTTTCAGTCCACCTCTCCAACTTTGATGGCCCCTTTGACCTTCTGCTACAGCTGATTTCGCGCCATAAAATGGATGTCACAGAGGTTGCACTGGGTGAGGTAACTGATGAATTTATCTCCTATATCAAGGCTTTGGAAGGCTCCGAAGCTGGCTGGGATTTAGATCAGACCACCGAGTTCTTAGTCGTCGCAGCGACGCTACTGGACCTGAAAGCGGCAAAACTTCTCCCAAGTGGGGAAGTGGAGGATGAAGAGGATTTGGCCCTCCTAGAAGCCCGAGACCTGCTCTTTGCTCGGTTATTGCAGTACCGAGCCTTCAAAGAGATCGCAGCCATCTTTGCCACTCGAATCACTCGTGAAGATCGAGCTTTTGCCCGAGTGGTTGCCTTGGAATCCCATTTTGCTTCACTTCTTCCAGAAGTCCTCATTGGCGTTGGGGCCGAGAGATTGGCCGCCATCGCCCAACGGGTACTTTCACCGAAGATCTCACCGGCGGTCGCGTTAGAGCATATCCACCGCCCCTTGGTGAGCGTTGCCGAAGAAGCGCTCAAAGTGGTCGATATCTTGCGCAAGAGCGGGCGATCCACCTTTCGCCACCTCATCGATGGGACTGACTCCACCCTTGTGGTCGTGGCGCGCTTTTTAGCCCTGCTTGAGCTATACCGCGAAGGGGTTCTGCGCTTTGAGCAGGTGATCTCATTGGGCGAGCTTCATATAACTTGGACCGGAAGCAACGAGGGCGAAATTAGCGTCAGTAATGAGTTTGATATCCCAGTGAATCAAGGCGAAAACGAGACAGAAGAGGGCTCCAATGTCTAAAGATGAACTTAAGCAGGCAATCGAAGCGATCCTTATGGTGGTCGACGAGCCGGTAAGCGAGATTGTTTTGGCCCAAATTACCGAAAATCCCGAGATCTTGGTCGTGGAAAGTCTCCAAGAATTAGCCGCGAACTACCAAGAGCAAGGGCGTGGCTTTGAGCTTCGACAAGTCGCTGGGGGCTGGCGGTTCTATAGCCATCCCGATCAGGCGGCATATGTCGAGAAATTTGTACTAGATGGTCAGCAGTCACGGTTAACCCAGGCCGCTCTGGAGACTTTGGCCGTCATTGCCTACCGCCAGCCCGTATCCCGGGCGCGAGTTTCCGCGATTCGCGGCGTAAATGTTGAGGCGGTCATGAAGACATTGGTGACTCGTGGTTTGGTCGAAGAGGCGGGGCTCGAGCCGGAAACCGGCGCAATTCTCTACCGAACGACCTCCTTCTTCCTTGAAAAATTGGGGCTCAACTCCGTTGAAGATCTGCCCGCCTTAGCGCCCTTCCTGCCAAATGTTGATGCGCTGGACGAGCTTCTCGCAACTTTGACCGATTGACGCCAGCTTTAAACCTCCCTTTTTCGAATTAGTCGGATCGATCAGGCTCTAGACTAGGAAGACGCGTTTGACGTCCGTCACGCACAAAGATGAAATTTTGGGGTTCCGATGGCACTTGTCCGATTACAAAAAGTTCTAGCTGACGCTGGAGTGGCAAGTCGACGGGGAAGCGAAGAGCTTATTGCCGAAGGCAGGGTAAGCGTTGATGGGGTACAAGTTCACGAACTTGGAAGTAAAGTAGACCCAGAAACTGCTAACATTGAAGTTGACGGTGAGACAATACATGCAAATAAGTCTAAAACTTACCTCATATTTCACAAGCCAGCCGGGGTTATTTCGACAATGTCCGACCCAGAAGGGCGGCCAAACCTTGGTGATTACTTCACGGCTCGAAATGAGCGTCTCTTTCACGTGGGCCGATTGGACCGAGAAAGTGAAGGGTTAATTCTGCTTACAAATGATGGAGATTTGGCCCATCGAGCTACTCATCCCTCCTACGGTTTGTTAAAGAAATATGTACTAGAAATTGAAGGAGTTTTTGGCAAGGAAGAGGCTAAAAAACTGGAGCATGGAATTGAGTTGGAAGATGGTATGGCCCGGGCCCTTTCTATCAAGGTGATCCGTGAAGTATCGCAGAAGCATTTTTGGGTCGAAGTCTCTATTCACGAAGGCAGATATCACATTGTCCGGCGAATGTTTGAAGCGCTGGATATCAAGGTGCTTCGTCTGATCCGAAGTGAATTTGGACCGCTCTCATTGGGCGATACCAAGGAAGGGCGCTGGCGTGCTCTGAATGAGGTAGAGGTTATGAATTTATATAAGGTTTTAAAGTTAAATAAATAAATCGATATTGCCTTAAGTTATAAAACTATTTATCGATATTAGCCTTCCGCATTGAAACCGTTTTATCGACAAACAAGTGCGTAGATATGCATAGATAAATCGACTTATGGTTTTTACAAAACGTAGTAATTTCAGTGGCTTGGTTTTGTCGACATAGCGAAAAAGGTTATGTTATTTAAGTAATATGTCGCTAAATATCTTAAATGTTAATCGCTCGCAGATAGGCACGGGGGTACACTCTGCTAATGAGAGTTCGAGCAATACGCGGAGCTACCCACCTACAAGCTGATAGCTCGGAGGAGATGAGCAGCGCTGTGGTTGAATTACTTTCCGATCTCTTCACACTCAATAAGATCGCAACCGAGGATCTGATCTCGATTCACTTCACCGCAACCCAAGATTTAGTCTCCGATTTTCCGGCCAAAGCGGCACGGTCGCTAGGCCTGGGCTTAATCCCGTTGATGTGTTCGACCGAAATCGATGTTGTCGGGGCGCTGCCTCGAGTAGTTAGAGTGATGGTCCATGCCTATTCCGAGCGCAAGCATGAGGAAATTGTTCATGTTTATCGACGTGGAGCTGAGGTTCTACGCAAAGATTTGGCTCAATAGTGAGAAAAATTGGCCATTAATGACCCACTTTCCTAAGGTTTTGGTGGTTGGTGCCGGACTTATTGGGACCAGTATTGCTCTGGCCTTACGCCAAATCGGTAGCGAAGTTCAAATCTGCGATGTAGATCCCAAAGCGCAATCTCTCGCTCAAGATCTCATTGGAAGCGGAGCAGGGGTTCTAGCGGGCGAATATGACTTGGTAATTATTGCAACGCCGGTTGCGATGGTCTTTGAGGTTTTGTTGGCCGAATATAAACGAAACCCACACTCAACCTTTATAGATGTTGGTGGAGTTAAGTCTGAACTTATACGGCAGGTTGGGCAGTTTCCGGAGTTGGCATCGCGATTTTGTGCCACTCATCCGATGGCAGGGCGGGAAATTTCTGGACCCAGTAGCGCCCAATCTGATCTTTTTGAGGGCCGAGCCTGGATCCTGACGGAAACTGAATTTACCAAGCCAGAGTTAACAGCTGCAGTTGCGGAGTTAGTGTCCGATCTTGGGGCAACGCCTTATCGCTTATCTGCGCAGGACCATGACCATGCGATCGCTGGAATTTCGCACTTACCCCAGATAGTTAGCTCAATATTGGCGCAATCTTTGGCTAACCTGAGTGATGGTTCGCTACTTTTAGCTGGGCAAGGGCTTCGAGATGTCTCACGTCTAGCCGCTTCTTCAGGGGAGCTGTGGAGCCAACTCTTGATCGCGAATCGCGAACAGGTGCTACCGGGTCTGGCCCAGATAAGTACGAGCTTGAAAGAGTTGATGGAATCTATTAGTCGACAAGATAATAAAGAGATTAAGGCGTTTATCGATCGGGGCGCCACGGAGCGAGCGCGAATTCCCGGAAAACATGGCGCAAAACCACGTAAATATTCTTATCTTCCGGTTGTTATTCAAGATCAACCAGGGCAATTGGCCGCCTTATTCCAGGAGTGTGCCTTGGCGAAGGTCAATGTCGAGGATTTGACGATTGAACACAGCCCAGGCCAGCAAACTGGTCTGATTACTTTGGCTCTTTCAGAGGCCGATGCGCTCATCTTGCAACAGCACCTCTTAGACAATGGCTGGGCGGCTCACACTCCGCGAGCGTAGGTTGAAGGCCTTCTTGCTGTTTTCAGCCGGTACCAACCTTGACCGAAATTTCTCGTGGCTTGCACCGCTAAGGTTCTCCTATGGCTGGAATTGTTGTTGCGATAGATGGACCAAGCGGTTCCGGCAAGTCCAGCACGGCCAAAGCTTTGGCAAGACGGGCAAATTGGCAGTATTTGGACACCGGCGCCCTCTACCGAGCCGTCACCTGGTTGGCGCTTAAAGAGGATCTCCACGATGCAGCGGCAATTGTCGACGCGCTGGGTGCGAGTCCAATCGAGTACATCTATAACCCCGATGGCGCCCAAGTTCGCTGTGGGGGAATCGACATTTCGCAGGAGATTCGTTCGACCAAAGTCACCGAAAATGTAAGCCGTATAAGTGCAATGCCGGAGGTTCGCGATGTTTTGGTGGAACTCCAGCGAGATCTGATTGACCAAGCACCTTCTGGAATCGTTGTTGAGGGTAGAGATATTGGTACGGTCGTCGTGCCAGATGCCGAGCTTAAGATTTTCCTTTATGCCAATCTCGCCGAGCGAGCTGCCCGACGTGAGCGAGAGTTAGATTCACAAGAAGTTCTTCTCGATGTGGCCCAGTCGCTAGATCAACGAGACCAAGTGGATTCAACTCGAAAAGTTTCGCCGCTGCGGCCAGCCGAGGATGCCATGGAATTAGATTCCAGCGCTTTGGATTTGGAAGAGGTCGTCGACCTGATTTGGGATTGGTTAGAGCATCGAAATCTTTTAGGTTTACCAACGGTGGCGGTTATTGGCCGTCCTAACGTTGGAAAATCAACCTTGGTAAATCGAATGATCGGCCGGCGTGAAGCAATCGTTGAAGATACTCCCGGCGTGACCCGAGATCGGGTGAAATATCAGGCGGAATGGAATGGTCGTCGGTTTATTTTGGTAGATACCGGGGGATGGGAAGTAAGTCCTGAAGGTATCTCCGAGAAAATCACTGCCGGCGCCGAAATTGCAATTGCCGAATCCGACATCATTATGTTTGTTGTGGATGCTCAGGTTGGTGCACTGGACGAGGATCAATCACTGGTTGATTTATTGCGCCGCTCTAAGAAAAAAGTTTTGCTAGCTGCCAATAAGGTGGATGGACCTCGCGAAGAGGCCGATGCGCATGGTCTCTGGAATTTAGGATTGGGGGAGCCGCACTTCGTTTCGGCCCTTCATGGACGAGGCAGTGGCGACCTTCTCGACCTTTTAGTTAAGCAGTTACCAGAAGTCGGATCAGAACCGCCAAAAGATGGATTTAGAAAAGTAGCAATTGTTGGTCGACCAAATGTTGGCAAGTCCAGTCTGCTCAACGCGCTTGCGGGAGAGTCCCGGGTTTTGGTTGATGATGCCGCTGGAACTACTCGAGATCCTGTCGATGAATTAATTGAATTCGGTGGATCTACTTGGCGATTTATCGACACCGCTGGTATTCGACGTCGCGCCCACCAAGATAGTGGAACCGATTATTACGCCTCACTCCGTACCGCATCTGCCTTGGACCGCGCCGAAGTTGCAGTGGTGGTTTTAGATGCATCTGATCCACTCACGGAGCAAGATATTCGAATCGTCACCATGGCCGAAGAAGCAGGCCGAGCCATCGTTCTCATAATGAACAAATGGGATTTAGTGGATGAAGATCGCCAGATAAAACTTGACCGTGAAATTGAACGACAGCTCGAGCGCTACCCGTGGGTGCAGCGCGTAAATGTTTCGGCGAAGACTGGTTGGCATAGAGACCGATTAGCGCCTGCGCTACGAACTGCAATTGCCAGTTGGGAACACCGAGTCCCAACGGCAAAGTTGAACTCCTTCCTCGGGTCGCTAATTGCCGCCACGCCACCACCGGTCCGCAGCGGAAAGCAACCAAAGATTAGATTCGCGACACAGGCTGCCATCTGTCCGCCAAAGTTTGTGGTCTTCTCCAGTGAATGGATTGAACCTTCCTACCGCCGCTTTATCGAACGTCGAATCCGAGAAGAGTTTGGTTTCCTCGGATCGCCGGTAGAAGTTGCCATCAAGGTCAAAGAACGAGAGTAAAATCCGCACGTCGGTTTCGGGACGTAGCGCAGCTTGGTAGCGCACCAGGCTGGGGGTCTGGGGGTCGCAGGTTCGAATCCTGTCGTCCCGACTAGAATATGAGCGTGGATTCTGATCAGAAAATAATGACTATCCCGAATGGACTTACCTTCCTTCGCGGCTTAGGTATTCCACTCTTTCTTTGGCTCTTTCTTGTTAAACATAATGCTTCGTTAAGTTTTATTGTCCTGACGCTAGGTGCCATTACCGACTACCTAGATGGCAAGGTTGCTCGGGCGTTAAATCAAGTGTCCAAGTTAGGCACTTTGATGGATCCCGCGATTGATCGTGCCTATATAGCGGCGACGCTTATCTCCTTGGGAATTCGCGATTACATTCCAATCTGGGTTGTCTTCTTACTGATAGGAAGAGATGTGTGGTTGGCAGTAGTTCTGGCGATAGTAAAAGTTCGAGGTGGCAATGTATTTGTCGTCACATTCCTCGGGAAAGCCGCAACTTTTAACTTGCTCTACGCCTTTCCCTTTTTGCTTCTAGAGTCGGAAACCGGAATTGGTAAATTTGCACATATCGTTGGTTGGAGTTTTGCAATCTGGGGAATCGGTTTGTACCTTCTGACCGGAATTTTGTATTCATATCAAGGTCTGTTTTCAAGAAATGCCGAAGTCAAGAGCAAGTCCCTCTCATAAGGAGCAATAAATGTCATTAATCCCAGCAGAATTGCAGTACACCAAGGAACACGAATG
>CAINLV010000008.1 GCA_903850565.1 uncultured Actinomycetes bacterium | reverse complement strand
GCACCGGAGAAATTTGAAGAAGTGGCGGAAAGTTCGCGCTCTTGCCGTCGGGTCAATCTTTATCCAGAGGCAGATGGCATGGCCACCTTGGTGGCGCTTCTTCCTGTGGCCGATGCTCAAACGGTCATGCTGGCTATCGATAAATTGGCACGTGCCACCAAAGATGGCAATGACGCGGATGAGAAGATCTCTATTGATGGCTATCGCGCGGATGCACTGACCTTATTAGCCACTAATTATTTGGCATCGTCAGAAACAGAAACGCTCAATCACCGCCGCCCAGTCACCTTGAATTTAACCCTTGATCTAGCCACCCTGCTCGGGTTAGCCAATAATCCCGGAGAACTCGCCGGTTTCGGCCCAATCCCCGCATCTGTCGCCCGAGAACTGGCAATGGATGCAAAGTGGCGTCGATTCATCACTGAACCCGTCTCGGGAGTGCTTCTAGATTACGGGCGGTTTACCTATGAACCACCACAAGCGTTGGTTGATTTTCTCTTAGCTCGAGATCGAACGTGTCGCTTTCCGGGATGCCGCCAACCGGCGCGAACTGCCGACATCGATCATGCGCAACCTTGGGAAGAAGGCGGTCACACTTCGTTAGAAAATCTCGGTCTTCTCTGTCGCCGACATCATCGCCTAAAAACCCACGGCAATTGGAGATTGGAAAGTCACCCCGATGGTTCCTGCGAATGGACCTCCCCTGCCGGAAAGAAATATTCAGTTCCAGCCCGCCCCATAGGAGAAGCCGTTTAAAGTAGTTCCATGGAAAGTTTGGCTCTCTTCGTTGGCATCATGTTTTTAATCGCAGTTCTTTCTGGCCCATTGGCATTGGCGATTTCTTACATCCGCATCGGCAAATTTTTCACGCTCTTAACCAAACGAGTACTAGTTGGAATCTTCAGCGTGGCTGCCAGCATCTCTGGCGCGCTCTTCATTGTGTCCACATCAACTCCCCCGGCAAAACTGCTCGGACTCTTTAGCCTGGGCATGGCCAGCCTTGCCGTATATCGAGCGTTTCAAGCACCGGTGGTTGACGATAGTTCGAATTGAAATTCGTGTGCAAATGGAAATCCAGAGGTCAACGAAAATAATTTTGCAGTGAAAGTTTTGAGGTAATTAGTGTTTCTCGGTCACTTCCTCTGCGACCCCGGTTACGTAATAGGCAGCCAGGATGAGACAGATCGAGAAAGCTACAACTGGGTAAACCAAGGCACATAGAGTTGCGCTGAGGTAGGCGGTAATTCCGATGTAACCCTTTCTCGACAACGATTTGAGGGTGATACCTGTTGCTTTCGATGAAAGATGTTCGTGGTCCATGAGGTGATGGATCGTCCACATGAAGAAACCCGAGACATAAACCCAGTTTGCGCAATAGATGCCAACCGCTAACTTTGCATTTGCTCCCTGGTTAAACCAGGTTGCAGCCAAGGAGGTCGTGAACGGAATTGAAACGATTCCAAGTAGCAAACCAAGATTTACAAAAAGTAGATTTCGGTCAACCACTTCGACGCGATCCAAGATCGAATGGTGGTTAACCCAACAAACTCCTATAGATAAGAAACTAATCACATAAGCTACATATGAAGGCCATTGACTACCCAAGGAACTACCCAGGTGGCCCGACGATACTTCTGGCACTTTGAGGTTAAAAACGAGCAAGGTGATTGCTACGGCAAACACGCCGTCACTAAATGCCTCAAGGCGACTGGGTTTCATTGGAGAAGTATGTCCGATGAATGTGGCACGACTTGCACCAATTAGTTCTGGACTTCCACTATTTTTTTACCACCAATTTCCATCCTGAAGGACATTTAGCCACCGCAATCGTTATCTTCTCCTTACCTTTTGCGCAAGCAATTTGAGGCAGAGGTTTTGGCAAACTATCAATTAGTTTCTGCGCGGCTTGCAGATCGGAAGTGAGTTTTATAATTTGATTTTGCGCGGTCAACAAATCACTCGTGTACTTAGCAATTTTGTTAGCTTGATCAGCAGTTGTGGTATTAAGCGCAGTGATTTGCATCTGTGCATCATCAGCCGCCATCTTTGCCGAACTTGACTGGGAAAGAGCGAGAGCTAACTGATTGGCAAGCGAGGTATTTGACTTAAGTAACGTTTCATTTGATGCCGATAACTGAGAATTGGAAGCCGCCAAATCAAAGGTCGCGTTGCTGAAAGAGGCTCGTTGCGCGGTAAAGGTAGATTCCAAAGACGGAATTTCACTCCCCGAGGCTAGAAAACTCATCAAGGCAACCACATTGATTGCCGGAATGTGCTTCACGTTCACATCATCTAGAAGCGTTCCTGTAGCCCGCATGGCAGCCAGAATTTGGTCGTTACTTAGTTTTGGATAAAGTGCTTTTACGTCCGCCCAGACGCCAGCAACATACGGATTCGCAAAAGAGGTTCCCGATGAATATTGGTTAATGGCAAAATTTCCTTTGCTTACTATCTGTTGTGTTGAAAGAGTTCCTGGCGCGAGAATGCTTATATCCGGTGAAATATTAGAATATGGAGCGATTATCGTTCCCGCATTTGGTCCTTGAGTTGCTCCAACCGAAATCACTGAATTTAGACAGGCGGGAGCGTCAACTGAAATTGCGTATGCATCATTTCCTGCACTGGAGAAGAATGCGAGACCATCAGTTTTTATTCGATCGTAATATGGAGACAATAAAGTATCTACGCCATTTGGAGCAGTTTCCCGAGTCGCTTCTTTACAAGGCCTAAACTCTCTAGCACCTTCAGGAATCAATACCCCAGAACTCATAACTACAGCTGAAATATCGTATTTTTGAGCATTTGCGTGAAGCCAATCAAATGCAAGAACCAATCCATGAAGTGCTCGGATTTGAACGATTTTTACCCCGGGTGCCACGCCAATTGTTTTGCCAGCGATAACGGAGGCCACCGCTGTGCCATGGCCGCTATCTGAAAAAGGTAAATCTCCACTTGCCGAGTATTCAACGGTTGCAACGCCAGTACCTTCGACAACTTCCTTGTACCCAGGGCAGTGTGAAATGTGGTTATTTGAATGGTCGAAAGCAACCAGCGAATCGGTACATACTTCCCCAACGATGGCATCCTTCAATTCGGGGGCTTGATAATCGAATCCAGCAAAATCGATTACCGCAATGGTAATTCCCGCCCCGGGTAAGTCAGCCGCTTTCGCTGTCTGCAACGGGATGAAAAAAGTTAAAGTCGTTAGAACGGAAAAAAGACTATTAATTACCTTCGCTTTACTCATTTGGAAGCCTTCATTTCGTTGGCAACATCACATGGCCCGACTATCGTCTGGTAGAACAAATATGCCATAAAAATTCAACCTGGTACTCGTGAACATAAAGATTGTTCGGTCACCTTTAAACCTAGAAAAAATTAAAAACCTTCTGACTTTTTCAATTTTAAGTGCAGAGATAAATATGGTCATGGTGACTACCTAACAATTGCTATTTGACGCGGAGAACGGCGGGAATTGCTGCACACTTCCAACCTTATTTGTGAAAAGTTCCAACCTCGTGTTCGAGTCTCAACCTGCTAATGAACCACTCTGGCCGGCACTGCTCGGGAAGGCGGCGAGCTTTTGGTATCGCCAGCTGGACTCCCTAGTTGTCTCTCAAGGGAAGTGAAAGCTTCGATTATTTCTGGCGCTTCGTAGCTAACGTTTCGCATTCCGCTAGACATTCTCTTAAGCACCCCAGCTTCAACTAATTTACTAACGGCCGCACTAGTTTTCTGATGCGAGGAGCCTGTTAATTTCATAGCCGTTGACACTGTCAGGATGGGCATTCCCACTAGACCACTTAGCAGTTTGTCTAAGGATGAGCCGGCCCTCACTTTTTGAAGCTTTTCCCGCCACTTATCTTGGATCGCTTTAGCCGCATTCTCGTACTCCATTGCATCTGCGACCGATCTAACGCATGCCGCCGCGAATCGACCTACCCAGAGACTTATTCCATCGATTGCGTCTTTCGAATCTGGTGCACCCGAATATCGAGTTGCCCCAAGGCCTTCAACGTAATCCTTAGCTTGGGTTGCCAATATCAGAGAAACTGGTGGGACCACATTGGGGCTAAGGCCGCGGCGCCTCAAAATCATCTGGATCAAGACACGACCCGTTCGCCCATTGCCGTCAACAAATGGGTGGACTGTCTCGAATTGAGAGTGAGCCAGCGCCGCCTGAGCTACTGCCGGCAAATCATCTTGATTAGAAAACTCAACTAGGTCTTCCATCAGGGCTTCGACACTTTCCCACTCTGGGGGTACAAAGTCAGCGGAACATGGGTTGAAGTCCGATCCGCCAATCCAGTTTTGTTCTTCGCGAAGTTTGCCCCCGCTTCCACTCAATTCCGTTTCCGCTAGAAGTCGTCTATTTACTTCAAGTAGCAATTGAAGTGTGATCTGAGAGCCCGTCGAAACTTGGCTTATTGCCCAATCCATAGCTTCAATATTGGCAAGAATCTCCTTGGCTGATGCGTCGGTATGGCCAGCGCCGACTGACCCTTCTACTTCCGCCCTCAATATCCTTCGAGCTCCCACGACCATACCTTCGATTCTGGATGAAGCCAGGGACTCTGCCCTCAATAAGATCCGAGCGAGCGCTTCAGTGCTCGCCAACGCGGATGCTTTTCCATTGAAGTCCATAATTGCGCGCTCGGCGTCTACCACATCTGCTGCTACCGACCCCTCAAAAAGAAATTGTCGATTAGAAAGTGTGTCTGGCACATACACCTTGTATCTGCACGGCTGTCTGTCGCGTCTTGAACGTCCGGAGCCACCTGAGGACCAAACACGCTCTTCCGTCATTGCCATCTACAACCCCTCCTAGCTAGAGAAACTCTTTTGCACCTATGCTTCATTGTCCATGGGTTCATAACAAGTGCCCTAATGTACGTTTACGTGTCATCCGTACATTAGTAGTCCCCTGATGTACGTTTATCAAATAAATGCACTTCAGGTTCTCTTTATTGACGTTCAATTGTCTTGCGTACACTAATCGCACCCTAATGTACTTTTATCCACTAACCGTACATTAAACAGACCTCAATGTACGAATAAAGTCCTAAATTTAGCCGAATGCGGCCAAAGCTGGAGCCACAGCGCCTGGTCATGGGTTCCCTAAACCAGGGAATAAAACGACAGTTGGGTCGGTTAGGCTGAAAGACCCAAGCAGCCTAACCGAGGTAAATGAAAGCCAAAACGCCTAATGGCTGAGTGAACTCACGTGCCAAACAAATACCCTGGAAGCGTCAATGTGAAGGCGCCGCTTGGTGAGTGAAAAATAGGAGATGTTAAACGCAACATATGTAGCGTTTAATGTATCCAATCAAATAAATAGGGTAGGTTAAAAATGACATATGACAAGTCAGACTTACCCTATTAAGTAGAAAACAATCCGAGCGAGCTTCAGGCTGCTCGGATTTTGTATTTCTGCGGCAACAACTTCGACAACATCATCGACTTCGTCTACTTCAACAACTACTTCTGATTCAACAAAGCAAAAACTCCCAAAAATCCACCAGTAGGTAGTTCTTTGAGAGCATTTGTCAGCATTCCCCTAACTCAAAGGTTAGGTGCCCATGGTAGCGTCCTAACGAATGCTCTGACCTGCGAGTTCACCGGCTTTATTAACGTTGTTCCAACCTCAAAACGGAAAAGTTCCAACCTGGATTTGGGTGCTTTCCCAGCCTCATTGATTGCTCGCCCTGCTACCGGTGTCAAGAACCGAACCCGGGTCCAGTGCTGAGCTCATTACTGTGCTTGCTTGAGCGCGAAATTGGGCAAGTTGGAACATTTCGCAAATCAGGTTGGAACGTGGCACAGAAAAACCACCTAACCAAAGGTCGGCATACGCCGATACCAAAGGTTAGGTGGTCATGGTGGAGGTGCCGGGAATCGAACCCGGGTCCTCTAGAACTGAAATAAGACTTCTACGGGCGTAGTGCTCTATCCGTTTTCTCAGTCCTGACTCTCACGAACACATGTAGTCAACGAACTCAGTTACAGATTATTTTCCCCAATTCCGTCCGTAACACCAGGATCAGGTAGAGCTCTCTAGCGACGTTAGGTTCCGAGTCGAGAGCGCACTCGGGCTAACGGATTCCTATCCTCGCTTAGGCAGCGAGTTGGAGATCAGCGGCAGTTGTACTGGCGCTTAGTTTTTTGTCAGGGTTATTGGTTAACGAGATCATCCCGACTTCCTCGGCCCGCTTCCCTTATCTCAACAGCTAAAGTCGAGACCGTTCACCCCCATGATTTGGAGCTAAGAAAGCTAATTCATTCAATATGTAGTTTTTAGTTGTGCTTGCTATCTAAGGGTAGCGAGAAGAAGAACAATCGCGAAGTGGGATTAATTCCGCTCCGACTTACCCGAAGTCCTTCTGGATAATTCCCGGGTAATTTCCCGATTTGCCTGCTTTTCCATCAGGTCTGCACGCTTGTCATGGCTCTTCTTGCCCTTTGCTAGCGCCAATTCGATCTTCGCCTTGCCGTCCTTGAAGTAGAGCGAAAGCGGAATCAAGGTCAATCCGCCTTGCTTGGTAAGACCGTATAACTTCGAAATTTCCTTCTTATGTAACAACAGTTTTCGATCCCGGCGCGGAGTGTGGTTGGTCCAAGTCCCCTGCGTGTATTCGGGAATATGAACGCCGCTAAGCCACAATTCCCCGTCTTGCACCATGGCAAAGCCATCCACCAAGGATGCCCGCCCAGCCCGAAGGGATTTCACTTCGGTACCCGTCAGAACTAAGCCCGCTTCGTAAACTTCCTCGATGAAGAAGTTATGACGCGCGGCCTTATTCTGCGCGATCAATTTTCTACCTTCTTCTTTCACCATGGGCTAAGGGTACTTGGAAAGCGAGCTACTTGGCTTGGAGATTCCTGGGGTTATCCAGAATGGCCAATCCAGAGAGAACTTGCACCGCTTTCGGAATTTCTTGAGTTTCAGTGACTGCTAAATCTGGTTGAATTCCAACACCATCAATCAACCGACCCGAAGGCGTTCGATACTTTCCGATAGTCACTTCCAGCTGCGAACCATCCATCAAGCCAATTACCTCTTGCACCGTCCCCTTGCCGTAACTTGTTTCACCCAAGATCACCGCACGGTTTCGGTCCTGAAGGGCTCCTGCAATAACTTCGGCAGAGCTTGCAGTGGAGCGATTTATGAGCACCGTCATTGGAGAAGAATCTGGAGAATCATTCTGAGAAGAAAGCACGACATCGTCTGCGCCTTTTCTGGAATACGAGACAATCGTGCCCGAAGTCAAAAACTGTGAAACCACCGAAACTGCGACCTCGATCAATCCACCAGGGTTATCGCGAAGATCTAGAACTATTCCTTTTGAATGAGGGAATTTTTGTAGCGCTGTGGCGACGTCATCCGAAACGTGCGCCGAAAGCGCAGAAATCTGAAGATAAAGGACCTGAGACTCTAACTGAGAAGCTACAACATCCCCAGTCAAAATTGAACTTCGGACAATGGTGGCTGAGAAACTTTTCTGATCTCGTTCGAGCAGCAAATTTACTTTTGTATTTGGTTCTCCTCGAAGGGCAGCCACTGCGGTTGCCACACTTTGCGTGCTGACATCTACTCCATCAATGGCAAGCAAAAAGTCGCGAACCTTTATTCCGGATTTCGCGGCCGGGCTGGATTGTTGAACACTGGAAATTTCCAGAACACCAGATGCAGATTTTCGCAACCATATTCCGGCTCCGCTATAACGACCTAGAAGTTCATCGCGAAATGCACTAGCCGTTTCCGATGGAAAGTAGTTGGACCAACGATCTCCCGTTGCCTTTAATACCGCTTCAATCGCAGCTCGTTCTAATAGATACTTTTTCGGCGCCAACGGGTCTTTCTTCACTACCGTAGAAATCGCTTGATCTACCGTTGAAGAATGGCGTGACTTCCCAAACTGCTCTCCCCCAATAAAACCAACAATGAGAGTGAAAATAACAAGTGTTATTACTAGAGAACGACTGGGTCTCTTGAACTCACTGCTTGATGAGGATGACACGTCTACTCGAAGACTAAACCTTCAGGTATTTTCGAAGCGTTAAGACTGATGCGATAGAGGAGACGAGGAAACCGGTCAGCAGCAGGAACCCAGAGGCTACCCAAACATCAGTCCAGGTAAAGAAGCGCGTAAAGGAGAGCAGTGGTGCGACTTTGGTATCCACCAAATACTTAAAGGCAGACAAAAGTCCCGTGGACACCATCCACCCGATTATCGCGGAGAAGATTCCCTCCAATAAGAATGGAAGTTGGATTGAGAAGGAGGAAGCACCCACTAACTTCATGACTCCAGTTTCGCGGCGGCGGTTAAAGGCAGCGATTCGCAAGGTATTGCTAATCAAGAGCGCTGCGGTGAGCACGCTGGCTAAACCAATTGCTAACGCGCCATCGCGAAGAACACCTAGTAGTTTGAAGAATTTCTCCAGGATTGTTCGCTGATCTTGAATGGAATCCACGCCGGCCCGACCGGAAAAGGCCGTTTGAATAACTGCAAATTTTGATGGATCCTTCAGTTTTACCCGAAAAGATTCTGGAAGTTGATCAGCGGTTACATTTTGTGCGATCGCCGAATTCTTGAAGCGCTCTTGGAAGTGCTGGAAGGCTTGGCTTTGGGATTCGTAATAAACAGTTTGAACAACTGGTAACGCCTTCAAATCATTTTGAATCGTTAGTCGTTGCGCAGGCGTGATTGGTCCGCCCGAACAAGATGGTGATTCCGAAAGGGAACCGCAGAGAAATACTGATACTTCGATCTTGTCGTACCAGTAATCCTTCATCACGCGCACTTGCGAATTCGCAAGCAAACCAATGCCCAGCAAAGTCAATGAAATGGCGACGGTTATCATCACTGCAAATGTCATAGTCATATTACGTCGAAGTCCGATTCGAACTTCACCGAAAACAAATCGAGTGCGCATTTTCTCCCCTAGCCCGTATATCCGTAAACGCCACGGACCTGATCGCGAACAACATGACCACTTTCCAATTCAATGACGCGCTTACGCATTTGATCCACAATTCCGGAATCGTGAGTGGCCATGACCACTGTGGTGCCTTCGCGATTGATTCTGTCCAACAATTTCATAATGCCAACGCTGGTTGCTGGATCCAAGTTTCCGGTTGGCTCATCTGCAATCAAAATAGTTGGTCGGCTTACATATGCCCGAGCAATGGCAACTCGTTGTTGCTCACCGCCAGAAAGTTCATTGGGCTTTCGATCGGTCTTCTCTTCCAGGCCAACGAGCTCCAACACTTCTGGAACTTCGCG
>CAINLV010000007.1 GCA_903850565.1 uncultured Actinomycetes bacterium | reverse complement strand
CGGTACCAGTGATGATGGCAGGGCTGAGTCCGAAGACTGCGCTTCCGCCGGAAAGAACGAGTGTTGGAGTAGTTGCTGCGAAGGCTGATGGGCCGCCTACAGTTGCTCCCCCAACTAGTGCAAGAGCACCAATTGCGATGCTCGAGATAAGTCGTTTCATATTTCTACTCCTTATAGATTGTTTGGACATTTGTGTTGGAATTTTCATTGCTTTTACTTGGTAACGATGTTTCCAGAAAGGGTTAAGGAGATCGCATTGCTCTCGCTTGTTCCCGCATCTTTAGAACTAATTTTGAAGGTACCTGTAACTTCTAAAGTTCCAGTGGCTCCGGCAAATTTTCCAGTTCCACCCTTGATTTCGGCAGTTTGCTTGGAAATTGTGATTGTTGTTGGCGCATCTCCGTCAGCGGCACATGCTTTTGCTTTGGCATCAAAGACAACCTTCAAGGTGTTTCCTCCGCCGGACAAAGTTCCAGTTCCGTCAAAGAGATCGCACTGGCTCTGAGGTGATGAACTACCTGTCCCGGTCAATTCATCTAGTCCCAGAACCGTTCCGCTTCCACTTCCAGTTACTGAAGTTGCGCGAACATCGCTTTCGCTCCAGACCATGGCGATTTTGCCTTTGTAGGTTCCGTTGAATGCAACTGAACCACCTGAGCTCTTGACTGGAGTTGAAGCAGCAGTCGAAGGTGCACTGGAAGGCTTAGCCGAAGCTGATGCTGCTGGCTTTGCGGTTGAACTTGGTTTTGCTGTTGCAACTGGCTTTTTGGTAGACCATCCTGCTGCACACTTTGGTTTCGCGGCTGTCACCTTTTTGACTGCCGTTCCCTTGTAGCAAGTGATCGTCTTTGTAGCAGCGTTTGCAGCTGCGGTAGTTCCTACCAACAGACTGAGTACACTTACGGCAACTGCTACTTTGGCTAACTTTGACTTAGTAATAGACTTCATTTCATTCCCATCTCTCCATGAGTTACTGCGTTTCTTTACTGAGAAAATCCTGTCATGTCCTTTCTTTTTGAGACGCCCTTGTATGAGGACTAGCACTTCTCGAACTATTCCCTGTGTCACATAAGGGCGCTCTTATCCCCAAAAGTGAGCCAATCGCAAGGTTTAAGGCAAGAAATGTGACCTGTGCCTCAGCCTCAAATTTATGATTTCTAGAATAAATATTTGATAAATAGCCAGATAGAAGCACCAAAGCCGATGGCGAAAACCAGCGCACGTAAGAATTGAACGGGTGCCCGATGAGCAATTTTCCCAGAGAGAAGTCCGCCTAGGCCAGATGAAATGAAGAGGATTGAAAATGATGGCCAGTCAATAACGCCACTAAGAATATAAATAGTGTTCGAAAAAATATTGGTAACTCCAACAACTAAATTCTTGCCGGCATTGAGATCTTTATGAGAACGACTTCGCATTAACGTTGCAAAAACAATCACCCCTTGTCCGGGTCCGAAATAGCCACAATAAAATCCACTGAAAGCTATTGCCCAGGATTCTTTGACGCGGCTCAATGCGACTTTTCCAGGTTTTATGGGAACGAGCAACGAAATAGATGCAAGCATTAATAGAAATGGCGCTACTTTTTCAAATACATGTGCTGGAAAGGCCAATAAACAAATAGCTCCGACAGAAGTTGCTATAGATGAAAACAGGATAAGGAATCTGTACTCACGATAAAGCCTTGATATCTTGGCACGTTGAGGGATCAGAGCAAATATATTTGCGCTAGATATCCCAAGCGCATTAGTCGTATTTGCTGTGACTGGCGGCAAACCCAGACCTAACAGAAGTGGAAAAGTTATCGCCGAAGCGCCACCAGCGACCCCGTTGATTACCCCAGCTGCAAGCCCACCTATCGCTAAGAGAGCCCATTTCACTAAAGGAAAGTATCAGGCTGCGCTACTAGAAAGTTGGATTATTCGATCTTCAGAGTGGGAAGACGCTTGGCCATCCACTTTGGTAAGTACCAATTCCACTTCCCCATCAACTGCATCAAGGCCGGCACCAAAGTAGAGCGAATAATCGTGGCGTCTAAAAGAACCGCGACCGCTAACCCAACTCCGAAAAGTTGAATAGTGCGATCCCCCATAAATACGAAGGCTGAGAAAACCACAATCATGATTGTTGCTGCCGCGGTGATGATCGACCCAGTCGCAGCCAATCCTTTGGAAACGGCATCATGTGAGTTACCACTTTTATGCCACTCTTCTTGGATCCGCGAAACTAAGAAAACTTCATAATCCATTGATAGACCAAAAAGAATTGCGAAAAGCATAATGGGGAGGAAGGACTCAATAGGTCCACCTTTGCTACCCAAGACCTTCTCAAACCAGCCCCATTGAAAACCGGCAACTACTACGCCAAAGGCCGCCGAAATCGAGAGCAGATTCATTAACGCCGCTTTTGCCGGAATTAATAGACTGCGAAATACCACCATGAGCAGCAGGAAGCTCAAGAAGACAACGGTGAGAATGAATTGTGGCAATTTACTAGTGAGAACCTTGCCAAAATCTTGGAAGATAGCGACCGCGCCACCGACATAAACCTTTACATCCGTTCCAGCAATGGCAGTTGGAATGACCTGAGTTCGCAACCGTTTTAAGAGATTGGAAGTGGAAACGTCTTGAGGCGCGCTTTTTGGAAATAAATTAATAATGACATTTTTGCCATCCTGAGTTGGTATGGCTGGGAAAACTATCGCTACATCTGGGTCTTGCGAAATCGACTTACTCAACTTCTGGATTGTCGGCGCATCTCCGGCGCTAGGTACTGACACCACCAGAGTGAAAGGTCCGTTATATCCGGCCCCGAAACCTTCGGCGAGTAAATCATAAGCTTTTCTCGTAGTACTGGCTTTGGGATCATTTCCGGAATCTGATGAACCCAAGCGAATTTGAGTGGCCGGAATACACAAAACTAACAAAGCAAGCGTGGCAGCAACACTCCATCGCACTGGTTTTTCTTGAATGTGATCTGCCCATTTGCGCCAGCCAGCGCCACCTTCTTCTTCGTGATGCAATTTCTTAAATGGCAATTTCAAACGATCCACGCCGCCACCAATAACACCCAAGATAGCGGGCAAAAGTGTGAGCGCAGCAATCATGGATATGAGTACAGAAACGGCGGCGGCAATACCTACTCCATTAAGGAATGAGATTCCCACAGTTACTAAACCGAGCATGGAAATGCAGACAATGATGCCAGCAACTAATACAGCTCGGCCAGATGTGGTCATAGCGACCGTCACCGCCTCAGCTTTGCTTTTACCTTCGTGCAGCGCTCTCCTAAACCTAGTCACAATAAAGAGCGCATAGTCGATACCAACGCCTAGGCCCACAAGCGCTGCCAGGGTTGGAGCAAACTCAGCAATTCCAATTCCATTACTTAATAACGCCAATACTTGCCCGGAAAGAGCCAGCCCGACGATGGCTACAAGTAGCGGAATCAAAGTGGCGATCAAACTGCCAAAAGTGTAAAGCAGAATAAAGAAGGCGGCCAGGATTGCAATCGCTTCGCTCGAACTTGGTGGGGCTTGATTTTCGCGTTTAACAATATCTCCAGCGAGTTCAATTTGTAGATCGGCAGATCTAAAAGACTCTGCCGTTGTAATAACTTTCTTCACAGCACCTTTTGGCAAATCCATTCCTAGGCCACTGAAATGAACCGTGGCGAATCCGATTGTCTTGGTCGGGTTCATGGAACGGTCTGATGCTAGAAGTGGTGAGTCCACAGATGCCACTGAATGTAGACCCGACACTTGAGTCACCAAAGCAGTGATCTTTTGGGCTTGCTGCCCAACGGTTAGATCTGTTGAACCCTTAAAAACTATTTGCATGGATGCCCCACTTTGCGCAGGGAATGTCTTTTCCATGATCTTCAAAGCGGTAGCACTTTCAGTATTTGGAAGCGTGAATGAATTATTAAATGCCGAACCAACTTGCTTGCTAATTCCACCAACTACAAGAATTGAAAGCAACCAAAAGGCAATTACAGCCCAACGGAATCGATAGGAAAAGCGAGCCAATTTGAACATGTAATTCCTTCCAAACGTCTAATTGCAGAACATTCGCCAACTTACACGAAGCAGCCGGTGAACGCTTTTCGGGGAGTTAATGTGACCTAGAGCGGTTAGTTTCTTTCTTACTTTCTTACATACCGACCACCTTGCTTATTTTTCACAGCACAAATATGGAAGAACTTAGGCCAAATTTCCAAGATGGGTATCTTTGAAACTGGAATCGTATTTGAGTCCATAACCCCAGATGTGGTCAAAGCCAATGTGGCCAAGCCAAATAATGCCGATCGCAAAGGTTGCTTTGCTATCCATGTTCCAAGCCAAGAGAATCAGCAGAGAAGGAGCCAAGTAACTGTGACCCAAGTTGTACAAATAGGCCCCCATTTTCTTATTGGCAAGGTAGCCGATCATAAAAATATCTGGGACGAAGAGTAGAACTGGATATAGCCACCATCGTTGATTGGTAGTGGCGACAATAATGATGCTGGCTATGAACAGGACCAAACCGTCCAACTTCAACCATGCTCGTGGCTTACCAGAAACAAACATTGAACCTCCTTGGCTAACAGTGTTAGCCTGAAGGTACTATGGCTAACGCACACGGCCCAACTCGGGAGCGAATCACCCAGGAAGCCCTACTTTTGCTCCAAGAAAAGGGATCCGCAGGTCTTTCCATGAGGGCCCTAGCAGATCGAATGCATATGAAGGCGCCGAGCCTGTATAAACACATCGAAAGCCGGGACGAAATCATTGCCGATCTCCAAGCTCTAGGTATTTCCAGATTTGCAGAAGTTATTCGTACCAGCGGTAAAACGAAAAGAGCTAAAGCTTTGGCCTATCGAAAATGGGCAACCGCTAATCCACACCTTTATGAAATCACTTTTCGAACTCCCTTGCTTCGAAAGAGATTGCCGCTTGGTTTGGAGGAGGGCGTAACTTCGATGATTATTCAGATAACTGGAAAGGATCATGAACATGCCCGCGCAGTCTGGGCTCTTATGCATGGACTTGTCGATTTAGAAAATGCTGGAAGATTTCCGGAGAACGCCAACTTAGATAAGACATGGAATCGGGCTATACAAATGTTGGAGTAGGATCTACCTATGAAATTCTTCAATAAAAAAACGCAAATAATATTTATTAGTTCACTAATTTCACTTTCTTTGGTCTTTGCTCCATCTGCAACAGCGGCTACAAATACATATGTCAATGACTGTGGAACCGCCCAAGTGAAACCAACTTCTCTTACCCAATTCTGCGCCGATGCTGGCACGGGTTTGTCTGGAATTAAATGGAGCAGTTGGAATACAAAGAGCGCCACAGGCACTGCCCTTTATTCGGAGAACGATTGCACGCCTAACTGCGCGGCCGGGAAAATCTTTTCCACCAAAGTGAATGTCACGCTATCTCAACCCACGACAACGCACGGACACCTTTACTTGATGAAGGTGAGTTTCAAACCTTTCACCGGAACAAAATTTAACCTCCCTAAGGGAAGTACAAAACCCAATGGCGGATCCAATTGGATTGCCGATTTTTGGCGTAATTAAGTACATCCAGCAGCGACTCGCTTATCCAGTCACTGCCCCACTAAATATCCCTCGTTCTATCGCACGTTGAGAGACTAAATAGAGAGCTAAAGCTGGCATTAACATTAAAACGCCAACAACGGCGCCACCATTTCCAAAAAGTAGTTCCAGACCAATCGGTAAGGTGGAGTGAGTGGGGCTATCCAAAAGCACTTTCGGCAGTTGATAGCTGTTCCACAGATTTATAAAAGAGAAGAAGCTAACAATCGCCCAGAGCGATTTGGAGAGCGGCACTCCCAAATGCCAAAAGATTGCCCAATCACCAAGTCCGTCCATTCGCCCCATACCTACGAGATCAGCCGGAAGAGCAGATGAGAAGTACAAGTAGGACAAGAATGCCCCAAATGGATAATAAGAACTCGCAAGGATGAGGCCCAGAATCGAGTCATGCAGGTGAACTTTGTCGATTAGCACATAAAGTGGCATCGCCATCGCCGTGATAGGAATCAACATGGTTATTAGCGTGATCACCAATAAGGTTTTTCGAAACGGAATATATAGAACGGCGAGAACAAAACCTCCGATGATGCTGGACAGGACAGATATCAATAGCGATGAAATAGTGAATATCGCAGAATTCTTCAACCAGACCAAAACCAAACCATCTTGAGCATGGAACAAAGTTCGCGCATTTCCTATGTAATTTGGGCCGGCCTGCTTTATCAGCCAGAGAAACGGGAGCATCACTACAAACGTCATCATCCAAAGCGTTACTTTTATTATCCATCCGTTTTTCTTCGCATCGAAGAAGGTCATGTGCGTTCTGATTTCTTGAGAAAATCTGTCCGGCGAATAAAAATGATGGCCAATAGAATGCTTGGAATCAACATATCTAGAGCCAGCGCAGTTCCTCCAGCAAAATCACCATTCCGAAAGGCATAACTGTAGGAAACTTGATTGAGCGACCAATCAGTTGTCAATCCAGTCCCCGTAAGCAAATTCGGTTCAACAAATATTTGGATCACACCTGCTACGAGCAAGATCGTCATGTACCCAATGTATTTGCTGATCATGGGCAATTTAATCTGAATGGCCAATTCCAATCGATTACATCCGTCAACTCGTGCCGCCTCTAACACTTCAGGTGAAATGGAGCGCAGGGATCCGTATTGAATAACGATCCAACTTCCAACACTGGAGGAGAAAAGAATTCCACCAATGAGCCATCCGATATTGCCTGCCTGCCATTTAACGTGCGGGCTCAACAGTGCATTCCAAATAAAGACCGCAATGGCTCCGGGAACTATTCCGGGCAGAAGGAAAATTAATCGGATGAAGGTATTTCCACGTACCGCCGTTGCATCCAACAGGAGCGAAATAGCTAGGACCACGACAATCATTAATGGGACAAAACACAGAAGGAGAAATAGGGCATGCCATAAGGCTGGAACAACTCTAAAATCGGTAAGGACTTTATAGATGGTTGTGTAACTGCCATGAAGGTTTACCCAAGATGGTTTTCCAATTTCAGTTACCGCCAATACCAGTGGTAAGAAACCACAAAAAACCATCAAGAATATATAAGGGGCAATCATGACCAATGGCGCAGCCTTGATTCGGCGATACCTATTCAAGGTCGGCAATCATGAAAGTAATTCTAAGACTAGAACGCCGGGAAGCGGGAGAGGATGAATTGTTACTTTCCAATTCTCATCCAAAGAAAGCACTTCAGCCAATTCTCTGACACCGGATTCGTGCGCCCATTCCGGAATGGAATCTAATGTCGCGTTGTTGATGACGATTTTGCCACCTGTTCGAATTCTGCTGGATAGCCATGGCCAGATCTTCTGCCAATTCTTCCAAGAGTTCCCATGTAAATCGACGCAGATGTAGTCATAGAACGGTTGTTGCTTTTTCAAGAACTCCAAGGCATCGCTTTGATGGAAAAAAGCAGACAATCCTTCAAGATTCTTTTTTGCGCCTCGATCGCTGACATCTATTGCGGTCACCAGCGCTCCATGAGCGCTCAATATTGCGGCCAAATAACCGCGCGAAGTTCCAATCTCCAGTACTCGTTTAAAGCTTAAGTCCGGCAATTCCCCGACCATGATTCGGGCTATCTCTTCACTCATACCCCACCCAGCAAAACCCCATTGTCCGTTCCCACCAGAAAGCCAACGAAACCTTAAAAACAAATCAGAATCTTTAACCTTTACGATCTGCCCTAAATCTTGTTTTGCATGGAAATGCACATTTTTCATAACGAAAGCATTTCCGAAATGGATTCCCCAATATTCATCATTTACTTCGCCATCACCGAAGTCCATTTCCATGTCATATCCGCGTGCAAATGGAAATTCCTCAAGTGGGATTGGGATGGGATCAAATTCTTGGAAAGTTGCAGCGACCACTCCCTGCTCGCACATATCTCGCTTTCCGTTGTGCGGAGCCAATAGGGGCAGCTGGTTCAAGATCTTTTTAAAACCCTCTAGATAACTCAATCTTGGTGGCAACGAAATTAGTCCAGAATAAAGTCGGATTTCTGGATCGACCAGTTCTTCATAGCGACCATAAATGTGATCGTCGTTAGTCAATTTCTGGATCTGTGAAACACGAAGTCGATCCTTTCCGGATGCCCATTGCGCAAACCAGGGTGGCTCCTTCAGGATCACCATGTCGCCATCCAAAATCCATTCTGGAGCCTGGGGCCGGACTCGATCTGGAAACCATTTCCACCAGTAGCCAAAATCATCCTCAGCGCAACCGGCGTTATTCAAAGTTTCTTGGAGCCATGGATTATCTGCCCCAGAGATCGGTCGCCACTCAACTGGCTGAGTAGCCCAGGCGAGAACTTCGCGTGCGCGATCCGGAGATATTCCCTGCGTTAAAAGACAGTAGTCGACTCGATCTCCAAAAAGCCGAGTGGCGTGACCAATAGCCGCTTGCGTGACCACGTCATCCAAACCATCACCTTTGATCCACCTAATAACTGGTCTAGTCCCAGCTGAAAAAGGATCTCGTTCCAACGCCCGATCAACACGATCGCGCAGATCAAATTTACGAAATTTCTCTTCTAGCCACCTGTTGGGAGTGGTTTTCATGCTTTAATCAAATATCTGTAGAAAACTTCGTTGTCGTTCGCATCAACTGAAATAGTTTCCGTTAACACTCCGCCACATTTTTCAATCACTCGAATTGATGCATCGTTTCCACGGTCTACCGTCACAATTGGTTCGGCAATTCCGTTACTTCGTAGAAGCGAAACTGATTGAGCCAGCATTGAAGTCGCATATCCATTGTTTCTAAAGGAAGGGAGCACTTCATAACCAATATGGCCCCATTCACGCTCTATGAATTCATTCATCTCCCATCGAATGGAAACTCTGCCAACTAATTGGCCTTCTACTTCGGCGGCTAAGAAATCACTTTTTAGCCATGGATGAGGAAGATCAATGCCCGCCCTAAAAGTTTCGATGGTAGTTAAAAAGGATTGCCAAGGTTCTGCTTCTTCAAAATGCAACAGGAAGTTAGGCATTTGCCTTTCGGCCTGCCTGGCAGCGGACTCGTCATCAGAATCAAATGACCGCAGAATCAGAACCATGATCTATCTATGTCCGCCCTTAGTCTTGGCGGCGCTTCCAGGCATCTACTTCTATTTCCACCAGCATTTTAGAATTTATGAATTTGATGCCAGCCAGCATTGTTGCTGCTGGTCGAATAGAGGCAAAGAGTTCGCCGTGAGCCTTTCCAACGGCATCCATATCGGCTTCGTCGGAGAGGTATACCCGCGTGCGGACCACATCGGCAAGGGTGTAATTCACTTGAGCTAACGCCTTTTCAATAACACTAAAAGCCACCAGGGTTTGTCCGTAAGCATCGCCTTCATGTTGAAGCTGACCATCTACTGTTGCGGTGGAACCCGAAACATGAACGTATTCGCCAGCAACAACTGCTCGCGAATAACCAATTTTGGCTTCCCATGGACCACCACTTGATATCAATTTATCTGCGCTCATACCCGCAACCCTAGCAAATTTCGCAATATTCTAGGCTCGCTTCAGCCACTACTTCAGACTGGAAAGTATCCGAGTTTCCAATGGATATTCCTTTGGCGTGAACTTGCCTTGCTTCAACCACCAAGCGAAATAAATCTCCAACATATCCAAAAGCGACTTCTCTGGAGTAAATCCTAGAATCCGATTTATCTTTTCAGAACCTAGATATCCATTATTTTCGGGAAAAGGAAAAGCAACATTCTTAAGATCAAAGTTGTGGATATCAAGATCGTAGTCGCGTGGATCGTAATTAATAATTTTCGGATCTTTGCCAGATACCTTGGCTGCAAGTTCTACAAATCCACGACTCGTTGTCGCTTGCGGAACGGCGATATTGAATGCTTGTTTATCTGCAGATCCCCCGAACTTGAGAATCGCCACCAAAGCGTTTGCGACATCTCCAGCATAGATAAAGGAATGGATAGATTTTCCGCCATTTCCCAGAAGTATGGGAAGACCCAGCATTAACCGACTAAAAGCAAAGGATTCCCGATCTTCATAATTATCCGGCCCCATAACAAATGGCAAGCGGCAGGAAGTGGTTTGAAAATATCCTTTGTCGCTAAAATCCAGAAGTAACTGCTCGGACCGATTCTTTTCCTTAGCGTATTCCGCAAAAGGATGTGGCGGACCTTTGGGAAAATCTTCGGTAATCGGAAAAATATTGCTCGAGGTATATACAGCTCCCGTAGAAATGAAAATGTACTTTTCTATTTTGTTAGCGAAGAAATTTCCGGCTTCCTCCACCCAACTAGAGGAGTAGGCAGAAAAATCGATGATTGCGTCAAACTGGGAATCTGCAAATTGTGCCAAGGCCCCTGGCTGCGAGCGATCACAAATCACATTAGTGGCGCCTGAGTTCTCTTCTCGAGTCCCTCGATTAGCAATGGTTACTTCAGCCCCGGCCGCCAAGAGCGAATTCAAAGCGTAGCGACCCATAAATCGGGTCCCGCCAAAGAGCAATACCTTCATGAAATCTCCGCATCATTAGTGGGACTCGACCAGAGTTTGATTGTAAACAGTTGACTATTTCGCCGTCAACAGGCTTAGACTTAATTCAATGGACACCATCAGCAAAATTGAAACCTTTGATGCCCGGGTGCCGTTGGCTGCGCCGCTAGCGGTAGGTTCGGCGAGCATCACCCACCGCACTTATTGCCTGGTTCGAATTACAACCTCTGATGGAATTGTAGGAATTGGTTATTCCTATAGTCGTGGCTTACCTATCGCAAAAATTATTGATGATGTGATTGCACCGCTGGCGATCGGGAATACCGCCGAAGATCCAGATCAGATTCGCAAGCAAATATTGGCCTTTAATTGGCAATCGGCAGAACACGGCACCTTTACTGCGGCAGTTAGTGCAGTAGATGTTGCGCTACATGATGTTCTGGGAAAAAGGACCAATAAAAGTATCGCCTCACTTTTTGGTTCAACTAAAGTTTCGGTTCCAATTTATTCGGTTGTGGGTTATCACTACGGAGATGACGAGTCAGGTCTCATTGAAGAAATCAATTTTGCAAAAACTCGTGGCATAAAATCTTTCAAAATCGTCATAGGCGCAAAAACTCCAGAACGCGATGCCCTCAGATTGGCAGTTCTTCGCAAAGAAATTGGTGAGAAGGCAGAAATAGCAGTTGATGCTTTTCGGACCTTGAAAACATTGGAGAACGCCGTCACCAGAGTCAATCTTATAAAGGAGTACGGGATCTCGTTTGTCGAAGACCCATTTTTGGAATCAGAGGGTCCGCTAGCCATAGAACTACGAGAAGCCACCGGCGTGCCGGTCTCATTTGGCGAATCCTTAGCTTCCTCGAAAATGTGCGCCCAAGTCCTTCACTACAACCAAACCGATGTCTTGCGGTTAGATGCTTTGGTAGTCGGTGGTGTATCCGAATTTTTCACCGCTGCAAAGGCGGCTGAAAAATACGGGAAAACAATTGCAACTCATATCCATACTGAACTTCATTCGCAGTTAGTAGCAGCCATTCCCAATCTTTATTCAGGTGGCATGGAATATCTAGATCCAGTTTACGAAATTGACTTATTTCATCATCTCCTAGTTAATCCCATTCAGATAGTCGATGGTTGTGCGGTACTTTCCCAATCTCCGGGGTTTGGCTTTGAGTGGGACTGGGATGCCATTCACCACTATTCAAAATAGTCGCCCACACCAAGATGGAGCCCAACTTGTCGGTTGAATTACTCACGGAACAGACGGTCCTGAATTATCTAATAGGACAAGGCATTGTTGGGGAAAATGAACCCGCGACAGTAGAAATTCTCACCGGCGGGGTTTCAAACACCGTGATTGCAGTTTCGATACCTGGACAAAACATTGTTATCAAACAAGCACTCCCCGAACTCAAGGTCGCCGAAAAATGGGAAGCAGATCAGCGCCGAGCCATTGTGGAAGCAGATGCACTGAAACTATTTCACTCGCTCAGCCCCAATCAAGTTCCTAAATTAGTCTTTATTGATCCAGATACTTTTGTGTTGGGGATGGAACGGGTTCCTTTGGAAAGCACGGTTTGGAAAGCTGATCTTCTAAACGGAATCTTTCATCCCGGAATCGCGACGTCACTAGGCACCACATTGGCTCAATGGCACCTTTTTGGCGAAACCGACCAGAACTCTCGTGCCAAATTCAAGGAAGATACGCTCTTTGAGCAACTAAGAGTTGATCCTTTTTATAGATTCGTTGCTGAAAAGAATATTGCCCTTAAAGCTCAAATCCAAAGCTTGATCGATGAACTGGAAAATGATCACAGCACCATCGTCCACGGTGATTTTTCCCCAAAAAACTTCATGGTCTCCCCCAGCGGCGAACTCTATATTCTGGACTTCGAAGTCACCCACGTGGGTAATCCGGTTTTTGACTTGGCTTTTCTATTGGCCCATTTATTATGCAAATTCTTTCGAGCGGAGTCCGAAACAGATGCTATTTCGCTAGCGCGAATTGCCGAGGAATTTTGCTCAAGTTATGCAGATCTTCGCCAACTTCCGCCATCACTTTCCCGACACACAGCACTAATTGCACTGGCTAGAGTCGAAGGAAAATCGCCGGTAAATTATCTTAATTCCAACCAGCAAGCAAAGCTTCAGCGCTATACAAAGTCAGTGATAATGTCAGACGCATATATACCTGTCTCCGACCTATTTGAAATGATGGCGCGATGAAGATTACGAATGTATTCGGATACCAAGTTCTAGATTCGCGCGGCAAACCCACCGTGGCTGCATCCATCTCATTAGAGGATGGAACCTCTCATTCCGCTCGCGTCCCATCCGGTGCATCGACTGGTAAACATGAAGCTAAAGAACTTCGCGACCATCAATCTCATTTAGCCGAACAATATTACGGAGGAAACTCCGTCTATTTAGCAATTGAAAATATCAACTCTAAAATCGCTCCGGAGATTGTGGGCTTGCAGTCAGATCTTGAGTCTGTTGACCAAAGAATTATCGATTTAGATCCGAGCCCAGACCATTCTTTGTTGGGGGCAAACGCCACCTTAGCGGTCTCGTTAGCAGCAGCGATGGCTTCGGCCCATGCCAAAAAAGTTTCGCTGGCCCGATCCTTTCAACCTGATGGAAATCTCCTTCTTCCGATGCCCATGGTGAACATTCTCTCCGGTGGTGCACACGCAAATCGCACTCTGGATATTCAAGACGTTTTGGCCATACCGGTGGGCGCTCAATCGTTTACTGAGGCGCTCTCGTGGATTGTTGCCATTCGAGAAGCAGCCGCAAGCATGGGAAGAGAAGCAGGGAAAATTACCCACTTAGTCGCCGATGAAGGTGGCCTTGGAATTCCCTTCGATTCAATGGAGGATGCCTGCATATTCGTTATGGATGCCATTGAAAGTGTTGGATTGAATGTAGGGATCGATGTTGCCTTAGCCCTTGATGTTGCGGCGACACAGTTCTTTGAAAACGGCCTCTACCACCTACGCACCGAAGGCGAGAGTTACTCCGCTGAAGATTTCGTGGACTATCTAAATGGCCTGGTCAGCAATCTTCCCATTATTTCAATCGAAGATCCTTTTGCTGAAGACGACTGGAAGTCTTGGGCGGCATTCACTTCCATTGCTCCAAAAGATTTACAAATCCTTGGAGACGACTTACTCACCACCAGTGCATCCAGGCTGAAGACAGCGATATCCGAACGAGCCGCAAATGCCATTTTGATAAAGGCAAACCAAAATGGATTAGTTTCCGCAACTCATCAAGTATTGAAGAGTGCACAGTCTCAAAATTTCGCAACGGTGGTTTCAGCCAGGTCAGGTGAGACTGAAGATTCATGGTTGGCAGATCTGGCTACCGGTTGGCGCGCTGGTCAGATAAAAGTGGGATCAACACATGGTTCGGAAAGAAATGCAAAATGGAATCGACTGCTGGAATTAGAAGCAACAGAACAAACTGAATTTTCTCGGCCTTTCTAAATTAGGCGAAACGGGACGCTTTAGATCTTTGAAATTCCTTTTGCAACTGCCAAGAGTTGGCCATATGGCAAGTTATAAGTAGTAACGGCGATGGCCGTTTTCCTGCCAGACTTACTCACCTGAACCCAACGAATAAGACCGCCATTTTTCTTGATAATCGAAGTCGTGCATTTGCTAACCCCGGCGCAATTACTCCAAATTTCTGCCTTAAAACTGTTGATAGTTACCAAACTAATCCTGGTGGTAAATCCAATTGAACTTGCGCATGTTCCAGCCACTTTCTCAAAAACATTAACCCCAGGGTAGTTATTGCCAAAAGTTCCTTTACCGGCCAGCCAGAACGCTTGTTTTGCACCATCGCTACATTCGCTGCCATTTGTAATAACCATGGCGCCAGCTTTGAGCCCGGCAAAATAGGTTGGGACATAAGTGGGAAATGGAACAGCAGCATGAGCGAGTTGAGTTCCACAAAGAAGAAAAATTAAGTTAACGGCAACGAAGGTGCTGATTCGTTTCATTTTAAAGATACTACGCCTTCTTGACGATGCTGGATTTCAAATTCATAGGACCGAAGCCATCGACCTTTGCGTCGATGTCGTGATCGCCTGGTCCATCGACCAATCTAATATTTCGAACTTTAGTGCCCACTTTCAATGTGGAAGAACTACCTTTAACTTTCATATCTTTGATAATCGTCACAGTATCGCCATCGGCCAAGATATTGCCGGCCGAATCTTTGACGACTTTGGCTACATCAGCCGTCGCTCCACTTTCGTCTGGGTTCCATTCATGCGCACATTCCGGACAGACTAAGAGTGCACCCATTTCATAGGTGTACTCACATTTGCATAAGGGACACGGCGGCAGTTCATTCATACCGTCATCCTAAAGTAATCCTGCGGCAGTAGCTCTATGCACGATTTCGGCTCGGCGATGCGCATCCAATTTTCGGGAAGCGTTCTGCAAATGGAATTTAACTGTGCTTTCAGATACAAAAAGTTCTTTAGCAATTTGTTTCGTGCTCAACCCTTTTGCAACCAAGCGAATGACATCGATTTCGCGACTGGAGAGATGTTTTGCAGTTTCGCGGGTGGAGCCCAAACCTCGCGCGATAATGGAACCAACTCCTTTGCCAAGTACGGTTTCCCCATCTTGAACAGCTCGAACGCCTTTACTTAATTCGTCTGCCTTTATTTCATCTTTTGCTAAATAACCGGTCACACCTCTTCGAAGAGCTTCAACGACAACTAATTCATTTAAGGTTTGGCACAGCACCATTATTCGAGTGTGAGGAAACCTCTCAGTGATTTCTTCGCAAATACGAAGTCCGCGCGTTGTGTCATCACCAAGATCTAAATCAATAATCAAGACATCTGGGCCATGTTCATCGACTGCATCAAGAACTCCGTCGTAAGTTGTGGATTCGGCAACAACTGCGACTCCGGGATTCCTCTCGAGAATCGAACGAATACCTACCCGGGTAATGACATTTCTATCGGCAACAACGACTCTGGTTTTGGCCATTGGCGAGCGCCGCCCAAGTGGCACATCAGTTCGAACCTCAATTTCCACCTCTCGATGCTACCTGTACCCCTAGCCGTTTGGATAGGTGTCTACTATCCGACTGAGGCGTTTAGGGACAGACCAGGGATAAGTGAGGGTTAAATCACACTGAAGCGGAGTACGTTACAAAAAATTGGAGCCCGACCTCGTGCTCCGGAATAGGAAAATGTAAATGACCGTTTACGCACAACCTGGTCAAGCAGGGGCAGTAGCTGACTTCAAGCCTCGCTATGACCACTGGATCGGTGGAAAGTATGTAGCTCCCTCTTCTGGTCAATACTTCGAAAATGTGACGCCGGTAACTGGTCGGGTCTTCTGTGAAGTAGCCCGTGGAAATGCCCAAGATATTGAACTCGCCCTTGATGCGGCTCACGAAGCTGCCAAGTCCTGGACGAAAACCTCTGCTACCGAACGCGCAATTATTCTCAACAAAATTGCTGATCGCATGGAGGCCAATCTGGAGAAGATCGCCGTTGCCGAAACTTGGGAAAATGGAAAGCCAGTGCGCGAAACAATGGCTGCCGATATCCCATTGGCGATTGATCACTTCCGATATTTTGCCGGGGCAATTCGCGCCCAAGAAGGCTCTATCGGTGAATTGGATCATGACACCGTTGCGTATCACTTTCATGAGCCTCTAGGTGTTGTCGGACAGATCATTCCGTGGAACTTCCCAATTCTCATGGCGGTATGGAAACTTGCCCCTGCCCTCGCTGCCGGAAACTGCATAGTCTTAAAGCCGGCTGAGCAAACTCCAGTTTCAATCTTGTTCCTGATGGACCTGATCGCTGATCTTCTACCAGCTGGCGTCATAAATATCGTCAACGGTTTTGGCGTAGAAGCTGGAAAGCCATTGGCCTCTTCCCGGAGAATTGCAAAGATCGCATTCACTGGAGAAACCACTACTGGTCGATTGATCATGCAATATGCGTCAGACAACATTATTCCGGTCACGTTGGAACTTGGTGGAAAGTCTCCAAACATCTTCTTCCGAGATATTGCTGAAGAGAAAGATTCCTTCTATGACAAGTGCATCGAAGGTTTCAATATGTTTGCCCTGAATCAAGGTGAAGTGTGCACCTGCCCTTCGCGTGCATTAATCGATGCTCCTATCTACGATCAGTTCTTAGCCGATGCCATGGTTCGTACCAAGGCAATCATTCAAGGAAATCCTTTGGACACCAACACCATGCTGGGCGCCCAAGCTTCCAATGATCAATTGGAGAAGATCCTCAGTTACATCGAAATTGGTAAGCAAGAAGGTGCCAAACTACTGATGGGAGGCAACCGGGTAGATTTGGGCGGAGACCTTTCTGGTGGTTTCTATATTGAGCCAACGATCTTCGAAGGCACAAACAATATGCGGATTTTCCAAGAGGAAATCTTTGGACCAGTTCTCTCCGTTGCAAAATTCGATGGCTTTGACGAGGCCATGACTATTGCAAATGACACTTTGTACGGTCTTGGCTCTGGAGTCTGGACCCGAAAGATGAACACCGCATACCGTGCTGGCCGCGAAATAAAAGCCGGACGCGTTTGGACCAATTGCTATCACGCCTATCCAGCCCATGCTGCCTTCGGAGGATACAAATCTTCTGGCATCGGCCGCGAGAACCACAAGATGATGCTTGATCACTACCAACAGACCAAGAACCTTTTGGTCAGTTACTCGGAAAGCAAGTTGGGTTTCTTTTAAATCGACATTCAACTTTACAAGCCGGGGCTCGAAAGGGTCCCGGCTTCTTTCATGAGAAATGGTTTTCGGAGTAATCTCTCCATATGAATTTGATTTACGGGACACTTCCTAAGCGCGCCGAGACCACTCCTGCCGCCGATGAGTTGATTCGAAAGTTAACCGGCATTCATGGACCACTAATGTTTCATCAAAGCGGTGGCTGCTGCGATGGCTCCGCCCCTATGTGTTATCTGGCGGGAGAATTTCGCGTCGGTGGCACTGATGTACTTTTAAGTGAACTCGTTATCCCTGGAATTGATGAGCCGATCAAAATCTGGATATCACTGGAGCAATTTGAATACTGGAAGCACACTCATATCACTTTGGACGTGGTCCCTGGACGTGGCGGTGGCTTCTCACTAGAGACTCCAGAAGGTTTGCGCTTCATCATCAGGTCTCGATTATTCACGGATCAAGAAACGCTTGAACTTGATGAAACTCCAGTTATGTTGGGTAACGGTGAAAGTAAAGTTGTCTAGTTCGGCAATCGACAATCAGTTCGACAACTCCGACTAAGACAAGGAATAATTTTCGAAGTATGTTCTCGATAGTGCCACGATTGCGGGTGAAGTTCATCAAGAAGAGCATCCTCGAAATTGGCTTTGATATTTAGATTCACTACGAGGATGAGCTCTAATATCCACGCAAAGAGTGAATCCGAAAAACCAGCTAACCCAAATCCAATGAGGATGACCCCCAAATACATGGGGTGGCGCACCCGCCGGTAAATTCCAGAAATTACGAAAGCGGAATTAGGTCTAGGGATGGGTGAAATGCGAAGGGAAAGGTTGAGTGTTTT
Organism: uncultured Actinomycetes bacterium; assembly: GCA_903850565.1. Lineage (GTDB taxonomy): Bacteria > Actinomycetota > Actinomycetes > Nanopelagicales > Nanopelagicaceae > CAIMZW01. Next base: position 13,712 of record CAINLV010000007.1, on the reverse strand, counting down.
CGCAGCGCTAAGAATGACGATTCCACCGCTTGCAATAAGAACAATTTCAAAGGGTAAATATGGATGATTCGAATTCTTAATACTGTTTATCGCCAAGATTGCCAGAGCTAGCAGCATCCCAAATTGGATCGCCACTAATGAGTTCGCCATCATCTTTCGCCGAGCGATAGGCAACCCCATTATTTTCATTTAGTTTTTATCCCACCAGATAGTTGCCAATTTTCGACTTGTATCGATTGGGTTGTCCTGGAGAAATTCCAGAACTTCTTTCTCGCGGTTTTCGGGAAGGCAAAGGCGAATTCGGGAGTAATGCGCAAGTAGTTCAAGATCGCCTTCCCCTCGCATTTCACCATCCCATAACTGCACCTGCGCCGCCAATCCCAGCTCATCAAGAACTTCCATCAGATTTTCCTGCGTCGGTTGAGAAGGGCGATTTAGATTCCAAAAATGATTCCACAATTCACTTGCGTTGCTCAATGGATGTCGTTGCGGCATTTCTACAATCACGCGATTTGCTGCATGTGAATCCATTTCTAACAAAAAGCTTTCAATATTTTGGACGTTATAAACCACATGATGCGCAACAACAACGTCGGCAACGGGAGTCAGAGCAGAGACTTCCGGCCAAAAGCCAAGAATGACAGTTGCGGCTAGGTCCCGCCCCTTAGCATTTGCGGCGTACATATCCAGCATTTCTTGCTGATGATCAACACCAGAAACGACTTTAGCTGGTGGCGTAACGGCAAAAGTTGCTACTCCGCCCCCGCAGCCAATATCCAATATCGATCCATTGGCAGGAATGGCCTCCCGGGCTAATCGGTGCGAAATCGAATCCGCAATCTCATTCGGAATTTGAAAAAGTTGAGGTGGATGTATCCACGGGCTTTCTGGCGCCTGTTTCAGAATCTCTTCTGGAACCGCCCAACCAGCAAGGCTTTGGCGCCAACGTTCACCAGCAGGTGTAATCACATTTGCGCCAATGAAATTCTCACTCTAGTTGGCAGGAAGCCATGAAGATAAGTCAGCATTGCATTTGCATAATTCTGCTTCAGAAAATCGAGACAACGCTTCTTCAATATGTTGCCCACACCCTGACCAAGTGGCCTTGCCACAACGATTGCATCGAACTGCGCTGCACATATTCCCTCCTCCTACTTTTTCCCGAATAGACGTGATAATAACCCAGGTTCCTTAGGATCGTTTTGGTGACCCTGGCATCGTTGAGCTTTTGGGATTCCCCGCATTACCTGCTCCACATGTTGGCCACAGCCGGACCAAGAAGCTTTCCCGCATTTACGACATGTTGTCTTACTACACATAGATATTCCTTTATATTAGTTATTTCTTGGGTTGGATAATGTCTAATTAGTGACTAAAACTTCGCCGGCCGCTTGCCAATTCACAATTCCGCCATCGAGATTGAAAACTGTTTTGAAACCATTTTTTACCATCAACGCGGTTGCTTGACCCGAACGATTCCCGCTTCGGCAATAGACTGCGTAAACCTTAGTTTTGTCGAGTTTGTTAATATCGCTTTCAAAAGTTCCAGATTCAAAGTCCACATTGGTCGCTCCTCCGATATGTCCGGATGCAAATTCCCCCGGCGTTCTTACATCAAGAAGAACTATCGCTGGTTCAGCGATTTTTGAGGCAAATTCATTAGAGCTTAGGGTGGTCACTTTGCCTCCAGGGGATCCGCACGCCGTGAGAGTCGCAAGCGAGACGAGAATGACTGCAATCACTTTTTTCATTTTTACGCCAAACTGAGAAATAGTTTTTGTAGCTTCTCAGAAATTTCTTTCTGATTGCTCTTACCTTCGATAATTGATTCTTCCAAACTTGCAGAAATCAAAGTGAATGCGGCGGTGTGAACGGCTTTACTCACTGCTGACATTTGCATAATTATTTCATCGCAATTTCTGCCATCTTCGAGCATCCTTGCAACTGCTCCTAGTTGCCCCTCGGCCCTTCGAATTCGGGAAACGATCAAATCCACTTTGGCGCTATCAGCCAGAATATGGCTTGATTCATTTTCTATTCGCATAATAAGGTCCTAGAAATGAGCTAACTACTCTTATTTCTTTAGCCAGGAAAAGAGGCTCTTCTTGGGTAAATAATTTTTGGGGTTATCCAAAAAAGCATTCTTGCAGCCCACCATGCAGAAGTAGTAGGTCGTGCCATTGTGATCTGCCTTTGCCGCAGCGGTATCGCTATCTATGGTCATTTTGCAGACTGGATCTAGAGCTTGCATTTATTTAACCTTCCGTTCCATTGGGTGGTGACCTTTTCGAATCATTTTGATCATTTTCAAGTTAATTGCAATAAACCTTGTAAATTGGATCAGAATGTTGCTTCGCTGCTTCAAGGTCTTTGGCGTTGGAAGTGGCGCGCGAGCAATACTTTCATTTGGATTTTCCATGGCGTTCCCCTACTCCGGAATCAAAAACCAGCCGAAGCGGGCTTTTGCCTTGTATATAAAAAGATAATGCAGAGCCAGTTTGATCCAATGACCTGCCAGTCCGATTTCTCCATAGGTATCAGAAAGGCTGCGACCCGAATTTGGATAGGTAACATAATCGGGAACCACAGGATACATAGTCATTGAAGCTGCAGATCCCGCTCGTAAGCCGGATCCAGCAGAAGCCACACATGCCGCACCCATTTCTGCCATAGAGGCAGTACCCACACGAGCATCAGGCCCACTATCAAGCAACGCTTTGATGCTGATAATTGATAGTTTGCCCATAATTCCTGACGGCATTCCAGTTCTGGGTGGCGATGGTGCGATCAAAGTCCCGTTAGGAGATTTTCGCGGCTTTGATATCTGGTGCGGTGGCGCAAATGCAATTCCTACAGCAAAAATATTGGGATACAAAGGATTCCTGTAGGTCAATGGCCAGTCGGATGCAAGCCATTCCTCATAAGGCTTACCCGAATAATCGGCGTCGACTTTCATAAATCCGGAAGGGGCAAACAGTGAGGAAGAAATGTCATTTCCTGCCTTATCAAAAGCTTGTAAATCCACTCCTCGGAATGGCGGCAAGAGCATGGCAAAATCGAATTTCAAAACGTCTTTTGAACCATCAACTAATTCGTAATGAATCTCATTTGGTTCTACCTTTTCAACATGCGCTCCGAGGACAGCCTGGATGTTTCGTTCACGAAAGAGTGATTCAGTCCAAAGTTTGCTTGTAGTTTGAAATCCACGTTGCGAAAAGACCATTCCACCTACGCCAAAATCGCCTAACTCATACTCATTGGTTATGTAGGTAATGTCTGCCAACTCGCGGACGCCTGCAGCTCGAAATTCATGCTCAACATTAAAAGTGTATTCGAATGCGGCACCTTCACAGGTGCAAGTTCCATGCCCTACCCCCACGACAACAGCTTGTCGTTTGCCGCTTTTCATTTCGGCTATTACTTTTTCCAAAGATTGAGCGGCATCCGTGGCATGTCCAAAGGTGCAGACGGAAACGGTATTTCCATCTGGGCCTAGACCCGGAGTGGCTGCAAAATTCAATTTCGGTCCGGTTGCATTTACAAGAAAGTCATATTCAATATTTTCGATCTCGCCCTGTTTTTCAGCGGATGTGTATTTAACTTGCACAAAACCTGACTGGATAGTCGAACTTCCTTCAGGATGAATCGATTGCGCCAATGCTTGATGAAAGGTGATGCCTAACTTCTTATAAACCGGAGCCAGTAGAAAAGTCACCTGAGAAGCAGTCATTTTGCCCACGCCGACCCAGATATTTGAAGGGATCCAGTTGTACTTTGAATTGGGAGAGACAACGATGATTTCATGCTCTTTGCCGAGCATCCGCTTAGCGTGAAGCGCGGCCGTATGGCCAGCAACACCAGCACCCAAAATAACAACACGTGCCATCTGAGATTTCCTCTCCAAATCACTTCTTCGAATAGTATGACTATACCCCTAGGGGTATCCAAATTACAAGTAGGAAAATGGCGCGACAATGGTGGACACTTACGCCATGAGAGGTACGAACACTGCCCCACGGCTATACCTAAGGCGTATTAGCGCCCTGTTACTGGCCGCCTCCTTTGTCTTGCTCATTTGGATCATTTATCTTGGCCAAGCTCTCCCAAGTTCCTACCGAGCCGAGCATTGGGATTTAGCTTGGGTAGGTTTCGATATCGGAATGTTTTTTGCGCTACTTGCCACTAGTTGGGCGATGTGGAAACAGCGACAACTGGCTATCCCTGGGGCAATGATCTCTTCGACCTTCCTCATTATTGACTCCTGGTTTGATGTTGTTACCTCCAACCCCGGAGTTGATTTTAAAGTGGCGATTTTGTTGGCCGCAGGTGTTGAACTCCCTGCCGCTGCACTTCTCTTTCGATTTAGTCGCTCCGCCGTGCGGGGATCCATTAAGAGCGCGTATAGGCAGGCGGGGGTGGATGCTAGTTCGCATTCCTTATGGCGAACTCCACTTATGATTTTTGAGTCCAAATCCGATTAGTTCATGACATTAGGAAAGTTAGGTATTGGGGTTTTCTAAAGAAGAAATTCACTTTTTAGGAAGATTAAGCCAAAGTCCCAACCAATTTCGCAGACCCGTGAAATGGACCCACCTGGAATTCCTCACTTACGCTGTACTCCTGTCCCGATTTCCATTCTGAGGGCACTGCAAAAACACATCCTCTACCGAATTCGCGACTTTCGATGGTATCCCCCGCTGATGATAGAACACAAAAGTTTTCTCGAAAAGTAGCATCTATTCGCTTACTCCAAATCCAATCTAATCTGCCCGTTTTACCTCCAACTTTCAAATGAGCCTGGCCTTTCTCAAGTTTTAACACTAATCGATTCCCACTCAATGGTTTGACATCAACGTAATCGAAAGTGCCACTTCCATCTGACCAAACCGGGACTTGGAGAAGATCCAATCCCGACGCATCCCCACCCACGTAATTCTTGCGGGGAGTGTCAATTGTTGTAATCACGTGGCCGTAGGAATTTGAAAATGCTCTACATTGAGGAAAATCCAACATCAGATCTGAACCATCACCGCAGAAGGATGAAACACCAAAGGTATGAAATATTTCATGAGCGATCGCGAAGGAACGAAATCGGATTCCAGTTTCTAATGTTGAATCGGGATAGTTGCACTGATTTGCATTACTAAAAGTTAATCCTAGATTTGAACTGGGAATTGCCCACCCGCAGGTTTTCGAATCCAGAATTACTCCCAAGTTAAATATGTAGACCTTTGCCGCTGAAAATTGGGGGTCTTGGGCATGTAGCTCCTGCGAAAGTTTGCCCAAGGCATTGCACTCTGTCGTTCGACACAGCTGATCTGCTGTGAATGCACTTTGCAGAAAAGTTACATCGACTCTCCCGTTGAAGGTATCTATCGACAATTGATGTTGAAGGCTCTTTTGTAGCCACGTTTGCATCTCCTGCACCCAACCATTTATTACGTTGTTCGTGTCCCGGTGTTCATCGGTTTCACCTTTAGTTAATACATAGACAAAATGAATCTCATTGCCGCTATCTTGATCGGGTCTATCAGTTAGGGATCGAGCAAAATCCTCGGCATGCACCGACGGAAGTCCAAAAAGAGTTGTCATCAAAATTGCGATAATTGCAAGGGAAATACTTTTGATGGTCACCTATCAAAGGTAGCCTTCGCTTCCTCACGGATTACTGGCGAATGTCACATATTTGAATACCTACGGAATCTTCTCTGGAGAAAATCCCATAGGAATACCCTTCCAATAAAAAAAATTAAAGGAGTGGTCGCAGCTCAACTTTTCGATTGCAAGCAGCTGAACCTTCTGCGGCTAATTCGCGAGCAAGTTCTAAGGTCTCGACTTCAATAATCCAGAACCCGCTGAAAAATTCTTTTGATTCAATGAAGGGACCGTCCGAGTGAAGTTTTTCGCCATTCCGGCTATCGAAAACCACTGCCAAATCTGGCGAATCCAGGCCACCGGCAAAAATCCGTTGACCTGCAGTTACAAGTTTGTCGTTGAAATCGTTAATCGCTTGCATTTCTTGGGGAGTATGCGGCGAACGAACCTTGTCATCGATAACAGAGATCAGATACTTCAATTCCCTCTTCCTTTCTGGCACTTAGTTGACTATCACGATGTTGGCTATCACGATGTTGACTATCAGTATTTGGAATGAATTAGATGCTAAATATATCCGCATTCATAACCTTGACCCAAGCAGAGACAAAATCAGAAATGAACTTCTGCTTATTGTCATCTTGGGCATAAACCTCCACGTAAGAACGCAAGATGGAATTGGAACCAAAGACTGCATCAATTCTGGTGGCAGTGAATTTAACTTCGCCAGTGCTGCGATCTCGAAGATTGTAACGATTATCAGCTGCACTCTCCCAGACATATTTCATGTCGGTGAGGGTAACAAAATAATCAGTGCTCAAGGCGCCTTCAGTATCAGTAAATACTCCAAGCTTTGAGCCACCATGATTGGTTCCCATTACGCGCATTCCGCCAACGAGTACCGTCATCTCTGGTGCAGTTAAACCCATCAATTGGGCACGATCAAGCAGCAATTCTTCACTGTTGACGGCATAATCCTTCTTTAGCCAATTTCTAAAACCGTCATGAATTGGCTCAAGCGGTTCGAAGGATTTGGCATCGGTATTTTCTTCTGTTGCATCACCGCGACCTGGCATAAATGGCACAGTTACCGCAAAGCCAGCAGATTTTGCAGATTGCTCTACTCCCAGATTTCCGGCCAATACGATTACATCGGCAAGACTTACGCCAGAAGATTCTGCGACAGGTGTTAGCGCGGCCAGGACTCGGGCCAATCTCGCTGGTTCATTTCCTTCCCAATCTTTCTGGGGAGCAAAGCGAATCCGAGCGCCATTAGCGCCACCACGCTTATCGGAGGAACGAAATGTTCGTGCCGAATCCCATGCGGTAGAAACCAAATCAGCAGCTGGCAAATTGAGGGCCGCTATCTTGGCTTTCACTTCATCCACGTTGTAATCGCTACGACCAGCAGGAATTGGATCTTGCCAAATCAAATCTTCTGCGGGCACATCTGGCCCGATATAGCGAACTTTCGGTCCCAAATCTCGGTGGGTAAGTTTGAACCAAGCCCGAGCAAAGACTTCACTGAAGTAGTCCGGGTCTTTATGGAAACGTTCGGAAATTTCGCGATAAATAGGATCTTTGATCATTGCCATATCGGCGTCAGTCATGATCGGGTTGTGACGAATCGAAGCATCTTCGACATCAACTGGCTTATCTTCTTCTTTAATATTGATCGGCTCCCACTGGGTAGCGCCGGCAGGAGACTTGGTTACCGCCCACTCGTAACCGAGCAACAAACCAAAGTAGCCGTTATCCCACTTGGTGGGGTTAGTGGTCCAGGCACCTTCGATGCCGCTAGAAACGGTGTCACGACCAATTCCGCGGGTCTCATGATTCATCCAACCTAGGCCTTGCTCTTCTAAAGCGGCGCCTTCTGGGGCGGGACCAACTCGTTTGGCATCGCCATTGCCGTGAGCTTTGCCCACCGTGTGACCACCAGCAGTAAGCGCAACAGTTTCCTCATCGTTCATGGCCATGCGTGCAAATGTTTCGCGAACTTGCAGGGCCGTCTTCAATGGATCTGACTTGCCGTTTACGCCTTCAGGATTGACATAGATCAAACCCATTTGGACCGCAGCTAGCGGGTTATCCATGGTGGTTGGATCTTCAAGATTTTCATATCGAGAATCACTTGGCGCCAGCCATTCCTTCTCGGCGCCCCAGTAGATATCAATCTCAGGGTGCCAAATATCTTCACGACCAAATCCGAATCCAAAAGTTTTCAATCCCATTGACTCGTAGGCGATGGTTCCGGCAAGCACCAGTAAGTCTGCCCAACTAACTTTATTTCCATACTTCTTTTTGATTGGCCACAAGATTCTGCGTGCTTTGTCGAGGTTGACGTTATCTGGCCAGGAGTTCAGCGGAGCGAAGCGTTGGTTTCCGGTTCCAGCTCCACCGCGACCATCTGCAATTCGATAGGTGCCAGCCGCGTGCCAAGACATACGAATCATCAGACCGCCGTAATGACCCCAATCAGCAGGCCACCAGGTTTGACTGTCTGTCATTAAGTCACGAAGGTCTTTCTTCAGTGCGTCCACATCAAGCTTCTTTAACTCTTCTCGATAATTGAAGTCGCTACCAAGTGGATTGGTCTTGGTATCGTGCTGATGCAAAATATCTAAATTAAGAGTGCTGGGCCACCAGTGAGTATTGGTCGAACCGGTCGTGGTTTCGGCTCCATGAACAACTGGACACTTCCCTGAATTATCAGTCACTGTTAACCCCTAAATACAAGTAATTCGATCGACTCTTATTGAAGTCAGATGGCGAATAATGAATGTCTTAATTCTCTCACGGTAATACTGACTTCGCTCTCCCAGCCATCGCCGTTAGCGAAAGCGGATCTTCTTTGCCTCCATAAGCAGTTTTAACCGCGCGATTGCGGTTTTGCCCATCCCATGAAGATTGGCCAATTCCGCCAATGAAATCTTTCGCAAATCCGAAACTTTATAAAGTTTGGCATCGACGAGAGCTCTGCGGGCCGGTGCTGCCAAACCGGCTTGGCGCCATTCCCCATCCAACGCCTCATACCTGGCTAAATCGACCTCGCCATTGGTGACAGGACCATTAGACACCTTCTTCTTCACCATAGTTGAAGTATAGAAAGTTTTCCTTACGGCAAAAGTTCCGAGAGAAGATTTTCCACTCGAGTCTTAATTTCGTCACGGATAGTGCGAACGAAATCCAGATCCTGACCTGCAGGATCTTCCAATACCCAATCCTCGTAACGCTTACCTGGATAGATCGGGCAAACATCGCCACATCCCATGGTTATAACGGCATCAGATTCCATGACTGCCTCTGGAGTGAGAACTTTCGGTTGTTGATTGGCGATGTCAATTCCAACTTCGGCCATTGCTTCAATCGCAATCGGATTGATTGAATCTCGAGGAGCAGATCCAGCTGAAAGTACTTCAACTTTGCCTGCCCCGAGCTCGCGCATAAACCCAGCAGCCATTTGTGAACGGCCGGCATTATGGACACAAACAAAAAGCACCGTAGGTTTACTACTACTGCTCATTTATTTCTCGCTTCCTGAGTTATTGAAGTAATTTCCAAGCAAGGAGCCAATCATGGCTCCAAAAAGTTGAGCAAGAATGAACATCGCAACTGATTGCAACGCAATTCCAGAAAAGGTATCCGTAAAGGTTCGCGCCAGAGTAACTGCCGGGTTAGCAAAGGAAGTGGACGAAGTGAAGAAATAGGCGCTTCCAATCCACGCTGCAATAACAATGGGAGCAAGCGTGGCCTTATTTTGGCCACGAAGTAATTGAATGAGGAAGAGAAGCCCCGCCGTCGCAACAACTTCGCCAAGCCATATTCCAGCACCACTTCGAAGATGATGCGAAGGGTAGATAGCTGGATTCTTGAACATGAGATTTGCCAAGATGGCACCAAAAATCCCGCCAGCAAATTGCGCAAGTAAGTACCAGAGAAGAAGGGATCCAGATAGCCGCTTTTGGACCCATTCGCTCAATGAAACAGCTGGGTTGAAGTGAGCACCGCCAATGGATCCAAAAACCAAGATGAGAATTCCTAGCGCCAAAACCGTGGAGATGGTGTTTATAAGCAGTTCAATCCCAAGATCGGAACTTAGATTTGCTGCCATAGTGCCCGAACCCACGACCACTGCCACAAGGGTAAAAGTTCCCAGAAATTCGGAGGCTATTTTTCGCTGCATTGCTTATTAATTCCCAACCGAGAGTTGAAGGATTTCCTTGAGATGGCTTGGAGTTGGAACTCGGCCAGAAAGCACGACCTTGCCGTCAACCACCAAGCTTTTGATTCTTCAAGATTTGGCGCTGGATAAATGAGTGACCGAAGGCCCAAGAAATTGATGCTCATATAGAAATCATTCCATATGAGTTAATTGAAAGTCTGCGTATCCCCAAAGGGCAAAATCATCCAAATTTATGGTTGTGTAGCCGCGCGCTTAGGGATCCAGACAGGCCCGTAAGAGGCGATCATCGAAAAGCTGAAGAGTGCCAGCCAGGGGCCAAAGCCATTTAGCTATTTACTCGCTTTTGGATTGGTAACGATCCATCTACTAAAAGGTTGACCGCTGAATTCATATATTTTGGCGCTGCCGCGACCATAAACAACGGCGAAATCTTTTCCATTCTTATAACGAAGTGTGCCTAACATTATGACCCACGGGATTCCAGTTCCGGGAGCACGGATTCCTCGCATACCTTGGCTACTTAGAATCAAGAGCTGCCCTACGATCTGAAATCAACTTATCTAACTTTTGAACTTGCGGATTTCTTGGGGCCAACCACAAGCGATCGCGATTTTCGAACCCCATATATTTGCTTCAGCATCCGTAGCTGCCTCGATGATCGTCAGTCCACCAATAAATTCGCCATTTGTAGTAATTGGACCAGTCAAAACGCCATTCTCATCTGCCCCGACTGCTAATTCGATTTCTTCCTCTAATCCACCAGCGAAAACGAGGGCACCGACCTCTTTCAATTCCGCGACCACTTGACGTGCCAATGGTCCACGAGATTGGAACCACTCAGAACTATGGTCACCGACCCATTGCTGATTGAAGTAAATAATGTATTGAGCCATATGAAAATACTACGTCATGGCATCACTCTATATGGATTCAGAGGCATAAAAAGACGGACCCCGCCGATTTCTCGACGGAGCCCGCTTTCCCTCGGTGATTAGAACTACAAGATCAACATCAAAGGATTAACCTTGACCAACCTTTATCTTTGCTTTGCTGTGATACCCCTTAACAATTGCAATCGCAGCTTGTGCGAAACTGTTTGTGTAAGTTGCATCTAGAGCGACGGCAGCAACTTTAGCTGAAGTCCATACTCCGTAAGCGATACGACCTTTTTGCTCTGCGCGCAATACGCCGAGTGCGGCACCTACAGGCATTCTGATTCCAGGGTTATACATAACCTTTTCATCGTTAAGTGCTGCCACATAGGTATCAAGGCCTACACCGGCATAGTAATCGGCAGGCATTGCCTTAGCGATCTGCAGAGCGGTATGTGCATCAATCCAAGCCATCGTGTCATACATTGCACTGACAACAGCTTGTGCTTGTACTGGGTGCGAGTTAATCCAGTCGGTCATTCCATATACCGATGTTGCTACGTAGTTATAACCCAGTGCAGCTTTGGTCTTGTCGCCATAGCGCATGTCAGTTAAAACATATCCAAGCTTCTGTTGCAGAATCGCAGAGATTGTTGGTTCAGTTGTCATTCCGCAATCAACCGTCTTATTTTTGAATGCAGCAATGAATGTTGCACCAGCACCAATAACAACGGAGTGCATGTCTGAAGCTTTAACTCCAGCTTTTGAGCCAATGGCGCGAGTAATGAAGTTAGTTGATGAACCAAGACCAGTTACACCAACGTTTACTCCACCTATCCAGTCTGCAGGGCTCTTGATCTTGTCTTGCAGATCTGAACGGCAAAGTTCAACTTCACCAGGTGATTTGAGAAGTACGGCGATGGATTCTGCGTTCTTTCCAAGAATTTGGAGATCGATAGTATGGTCAAAGAATCCGCCTGTGAGTTGTACGCCACCGGCCACCATATCGTTGGTTGCGTCTCCACCGGCTGGTTCGTCAACTAGCTCAACATTGACTCCATAACGCTTATAGAATCCAAGCTGTTGAGCGAGCATAAATGGTAAGTAAATCTGCTTAGAGAGTCCACCTACTTCGATTTTAATCAGGTTTGAGTCAGCAGCCTTTGCTGACTGTAAACCTGAAGTAGTGGTCAGGGCTAACGCAATTGCGCCGAGAACCGCTACAACTTTTTTTGATTGCTTCATTATTTCTCCCCTTTATTTGCGGTAAATACCCCGGAACTCTTTAGAGTTCAGCCCCGGAATTCTGATTTGGTCGCCAATTCAAAAGGCGATTCTCCAGTTTGGTAATTAGCCATTCGGCAGTTAGTGCCATGATCCCAATTACCAACATCGCTGCATAAACACCATTCGGGTTAAAGGTCGCCTGGGCGGTGGCGATTAATAGACCAAGGCCATGATTGGAACCAAGGAATTCGCCAACAATTGCGCCGATTATCGCAAAACCAAAAGAGACGTGCATGGAAGCCATGATCCATGAGAACGCCGATGGAAGAACAACTCTGCGGGTAACTTGCGAATTTGACGCACCAAGTAGTCGTGCGTTAGCAATCAACTTCTTGTCCGCTTCGCGAGTACCAGTAAATGCATTGAAGAAAACTGGAAAGAAAACAAGCACAAAAGCCAGCGCAATCTTAGAAGTAGAGCCAAGGCCCCAAATTACGGTAAAGATGGAACCTAGAACCACACGCGGAATTGAGTTTGCAATCTTTATGTATGGAGCGAAAACTTCAGCAAGAACTCGATTTCGCCCAAGCAAAATGCCGAAAACAATTCCGAGAATCACGCCGATAAGAAAACCGTATGTTGCTTCCATTAACGTGACATAAGAGTTGTACCAAAGTGAACCCGCAGCAGTGCCGTTATGAATCCAAACCCACAACTGATGCCAAACACCAGTTGGCTGCCCAAAGAAGAATGAATCCATTATCTTGTGATCCGTTAGCACTTGCCAACTTACCAAGAGAAAGACAGCTAAGGAAACTTGAAGGGTCTTAATTCTTAGTACTCGTAGCCGAGCCTTACGCTTCAACTGTTCTTCAGAAGCGAAATCTGGGTTACCAATTGTCTGTTCAATACTCATCTTGGATCTCCAGTTCCTTTACTTCGCAGCAATCAATTGACGTTCATAGGCCACATCAACCTCTTCTCGTAAGACTTCCCAAATTTCTTGGTAAATCTTGATGAACTCAGGACTGAAGCGAATATCGCGTGCTTTGCGTGGACGCGGGAGATTAATTTTAAAATTAGCCTTAACGCTTCCGGGACCCGCCGTCATAACAAGCACACGATCTGAAAGTGCGATTGCCTCTTCCAGATCGTGAGTAACAAACATAACCGTGGATCCAGTTTGATCCCAGAGTCGCATTAGCTCTTCGGTCATAATCGCGCGAGTTTGAACATCGAGCGCTGAGAATGGCTCGTCCAGAAGGAGCAATCGTGGCTCATTAATAAGTGATTGGGCTAACGCGACACGTTTGCGCATTCCACCCGAAAGTTGATGTGGAAAATGTTTCTCAAATCCGGTTAATCCAACTTTACCAATCCACTTTTGAACCAATGAATTAATTTCCTGATCAGGCAATCCTCGAAAGCGTGGACCAGCCGCTACATTATTGGCAACATTCATCCAAGGAAATGTTGCATCATGCTGAAAAACAAAACCCGTTGAAGTATCGATGTCTTTTACTTGCACTTTATCAACTTGAACTGTTCCAAGACTTGGGAATTCAAGGCCAGCGACAAGGGTCAGTGCAGTTGATTTTCCGCAACCAGTGGGTCCTACCAAGGAGACAAATTCACCTGGCTGTATTTCAAAATCTAACTCCTTGATTGCCTGATACCAATCGCCTTTGGGCGTTCGAAATCGCTTAGAGACATTGGAGAATTTAACGTGTGCACCTGTGGTCATAATGCGAGCCTAAGTCCGCAAAGTAGGCAACTTAGGCTTTATAACGAGGTCGTTATGCTAAAACTCGTTTAAAAACTTTTGCTCATTT
>CAINLV010000006.1 GCA_903850565.1 uncultured Actinomycetes bacterium | reverse complement strand
CAATCATCAGATGCACCACTCTGCATGACCTGCGGAACCAAGATGCGTATGGCTGGTTCATGCTTCGTCTGCGAAGGTTGCGGAAATACATCGGGTTGTTCTTGATCCGTCGCTAACAAGTAGTTAAGAAAAGAACCTCGGCCTAACGGCTGGGGTTCTTTTTTGTTTAGTATCAAACAGAAGTTTATTGATGAATTTCATTTACCATTCATGCTCAAAATAGTGGGACCTGGCGTTTCAAAGCCTTTGGTTCCCTTCGCCCAACGGTCGTCGGACCAATAGATCCCGACAAGAATTTATCTAAATTTGCGGCAGCGCTTTTTGATCGAGATAACTACCGATGTCGATATTGTGGTTCCACTTTAATAGCCAACAAAGATTTCAAGGCGTTGCAAGGCTTAGTTGGAGAGGATGTGCTTCCACTAAAAGGGACAAATGCCGGTCGAAGTGGTTACTACCAGATGTTCTGTGCGACGCCTGATCATGTCATTCCACACAGTTTGGGCGGGCGGACGAGTCCAGAGAATCTGGTGACCTGCTGCTGGTCTTGTAATTATGGAAAGACCAGTTGCACCCTCGAGCAAATTGGTTTGGATGATCCATTTTCTCGGCCGCCAGTTCACGCATGACCCAGATCTCTAAGGATTATTGGTTGTTCTACCGCCCATTCCACCCTACGATTTCACTATGCCTTATCGTCCCGTGGAGTGCCCTCACGGGAAGTTTGTCGGTAAGTGCGAGAAATGCCCCACTAAATTCTTTCGGGAAAGTTATTGGGTGCATGGCTGGGCCCTAGATGCTTACACGAACCGCCAGGGACAGACGACAAATGGCAAATTGGTTAATGCAGTCAAATATCGACTTGAAAATGACCCAGAAGCCGCAGAGATGAAAGCAATGATTCTTCTTAGTGCTCTCAAGGAATTTCTGGTCACGATGTATCCGATTACCTATCGACCTTTTGATTGCTTGATTTCCCCGCCATCAAATACCGTCAGGAAATTTCAATTGATGAAGTTCATTGGCGATGGACTTGCGAATCCAAAAGTACCCAATCGCTCTGATGAGTTAGCGAAAATAAACCTTCATTCGAGCGTTAAAGCGATGTCTGGGAAGGAGCGTTTCGTTACGCTTCCTAACACCATGAAGGTCTTGCCTAAAGTCTCGTTGCCAAATCCGACGGGGATTCTGATAGTCGATGATGTCCTCGGTACCGGAAATACTGCCAAGGAAGTCTGTCGGGCTTTGGAAGAAGTTTGGCCAGGAACTCCAAGATATTTCGTTGCATTGACCTATTTGATGGATAGGTCCGGTGCTAGGTGAAGGTGGTTCTTGGGGGATCTCGTCATCTCCAGCGGGTTCCGCAAAATCTGGTTGAATTATTACAAGAATGGAATGACTCGGATGTGCAGTTTCTGGTTGGGGATGCACCAGGAGCTGATACGGCATTCCAGCAGGTGTTAAAGAACCTTGGGTCAAAATCGGTCACGATTTACACGAGTGCAGGTTATGTTCGCAATAACCTGGGAAGTTGGCCAAGTAGGGAGATCGATTCTGGTCTTCAAAGCAAGAGTAGCGCCGTGCATGCTTTCAAGGATCGATTCATGATTTCTCAGGCTGATTCGGGCCTAATGCTCTGGGACTGCGAAAGTGCAGGAACTCTTTCCAACGTGATCGATTTAGTCGAAGCTGGGAAATCTTGCAGAATCTGGGTCGCACTCGACTCAGAACTCTATAATTTTGATAATCAGCCATCTCTGGAGAAGTGGCTACTCCTATATCCTGAAGTTACCCAAGAGGCTCAAAAGCGCTTGAAGACCTTTAGGCGTCGAGAGACTAAGCGATCTGAAACTGGCCAACCAGCCTTGTTCGAATAGTTAGATCTTTAATGAATACTGCGACTTGGATGTCACTTCACACTTGATCCGTCGCTAACAAGTAGTAATGCAAAGAGAGCCCCAGTTATTAGCCGGGGCTCTCTTTATTGCTTGAACTAATTACTCGGCAGGATTTCCGACCATCTTTGCCAGACCGTTAAAGACTCTGTAACCAATAACAGCTACGAGAGTTCCGTTCACGATTCCGGTGAAGGTGTAGTTGCCAT
>CAINLV010000005.1 GCA_903850565.1 uncultured Actinomycetes bacterium | reverse complement strand
ATTTTTCTCATTGGCGATCTCCGTCATCCAAGTCAAAATTCTCTCGGCTTTCGCTACCTCCCCTGACTCTGCGTACCCAAGCCCAAGGAAAGCGGAAAGTATGACCCAGCTTCCGCCCCCGTAATAAACATCGCCCTTATGGCGGTGGGTTCCAAATGAATTCAGGTCACTAGCAACGCTCTGCAGCGTTGCATTTGCTATCGCACTTCCTGGCTTAAAGAAATGAAATGGGCTAATACAGGCCGAGAGACTGCCGTCTAGACCATCCGAACCAATCCACTTCGCGAGGCGCGTTCCATAAAGACCTTGTTCAAGAATATAAGCGCGAATTTCAATTGATGTCTCTAGAGCTGCAGTCTGTGACTCGTCGGAGAGTTGAACCCAATCTGCGCATCGCTCTAATCCTGTCGCAATCGACACCAAGGTGGAGACGTGCTGATAGCCAAAACTCTCTTCCCACCAATCAAATGAAGGTTCACGCCAAAAAGTACAAAGATATGGGATAAGTAGTTTGACTGCATTCAGCGTGTCTTCGGGGAGAATATATCCATTCCTAGAAATCTCATCCAGTGACCAGAGCCAAGTTCCAAAACCATCGAGTTGAAAGTTGGTCCAATCCTCTTCTGATTCCTTTCCCTCAACGGTGAAGCGACAGTGCAGGTGCTCTTCGGGATGAATAGCGATCCCCTTTAGACTTTTGGTAATGAGATCATCAATTTTGACTTCTCGGGCATTTATCACCTTCGTGGCCCATGAGTGGAATTTAATGGCGCTATCTATCTGTCCGCTTGCGACCATGGCATCAGCGATAAACGATCCGTCGCGGAACCAGCAATAGTTATAGACGGGAAAGTTTGGGCTTGCAATATAGGCACCGGTTGCAGCCTGATTCTCCAGAATTATTTCAATACTGGTAGCTCGTAAGGCATCTACTTTTTGCTTCTCTATGGGCATGTTTACGTTAATCATGATGGTGTGAGAAAAGTGGGGCTACGGAATTATGCAGGTTTCCGTAGCCCCGGTTTTCTACCTACTCCTTTGCCAGAATCGCGTTAACTTCCGCAGCAGCGCCATTTAATGCGTCTACAACGGAAACACTTCCATCCTGTGCTTTTGCCAACCATGCGTTGACTACATCTTGCATTTGATTCTGTTGACGAATCACTGGAGGTGCAACTGGATTCTTCAGCGCATCAAACACTGCCTGGCGATTAGCTGGAGGATTTGGTGAATTGAGATAGCCAGCTAGTGGGGCTTTGCCTGAGGTAGCAGGAATTTCCCATGATGAAGAGATCATTAACTTCACAGAGGCAGCATCGCTGGTAAGGAACTTTGCCCACTTCCATGCTGCATCAGCATTCTTTGTCTTTGAAGACACTGAGACATCATTTGCGAAGAAGTGATTTCCAGGAGTTACTCCACCTGGTTCAACGGCAACATCCCACTTAAAGGGAGCAGTCTTTAGTCCATCAAACATCCAGATTCCTGAATGCCACATGGCCAATTTTCCGGCTGCGAACATTGCGCCATCGTCCATTGTGCCCATCTGCGCAGCAGTTGGCTTCCAACCATTATTTTGCTTTGAAACTAGCCAATTGAGCGCATCAATTCCCGGCTGCTTGTTGAAGAGAGCTGTCTTTTTATTAGCACTAAGGAATTGACCTCCGGCCTGAGCTAAGACCTTATAAAACTCCCAGAATTGCACAGGTTGAAAATCTGCGTAAGTTCCGGCAGGCAGTTTGGCGGCGAGTGCCTTATCTGCGGCTGCTTCATCGGACCAGTCCCAACTAGAGGTCGGCGTGGCAACGCCGGCAGCGTTGAAGAGGTCCTTGTTGTAAAAAAGCACCACCGTTGAATAAGAGGATGGGAGACCATATTGCTTGCCGTTTAGGGCAAAGACGTCATACGCCTTTCCAAAATAGAGGCTTTTGTTAAAAGTCTTATCCTTTGTAGATACCGCGCCTAAATTTAGCAATGAGCCAGCGGCCGCGTAAGAAATAAAGTCCTGATAATCAAGTTCAAAAGTATCAGGTGCTTGGTTTGCAGCAATTCGTGTCTTTAGCTTTGTGAAATAGTCTGCATAAGCAGCGTTTTCGACCTTTACATGAATGGTTGGGTTCGCTTTTTCAAACGCTGCCACGATCGAATTGAGAGTTTTGATGTGATCGGGAGACGCCGAAAATGAGAAGTACGTAATCGTTGTTTTTGCCGCTTGGGCGGGGGCAGCGACCACTGCTAATCCAGTAATCAGCACCATGCTGATTACTGTCGTCATTACTTTCTTTGCAGTTGTGTGCATTTGAGCTCCTTTGTAGTGGAATAATCGCCCGTGAAGGCCTTTCTCACAGCAGACCCTTAAGAGGGGCGGCCAGCTCATCCTTTGAGACCTGCTGTGAGAAAGCTTTGTGTGATGTGCTTCTGGAAACCGACGTAAACCAGGATCACTGGAATTACGGCAAGGGTTGTACCTGCCATCACCATTGGCCAATCAGTCGAATGTTCTCCCTGTAAGTTGGCCAACCCGAGGGGTAATGTCATTTTTTCCGGAGAAAAAATTTCTACTAGCGGCCAGAGGAATGCATTCCAGACCGACATAAATGCCAAAATGGTGAGGGCCGATAGAGCTGGAATCGTGAGCGGTAAGGCAATACTCCGAAATATCCGTATATGGCTGGCTCCGTCTAGCAGTGCTGCTTCCTCTATCTCCATAGGTATTCCCGTCATGGCTTGGCGCATGAAGAAGACGCCAAAAGCAGATACCACCATTGGAAGGCCTAGCCCAAGAAGCGAGTCCAATAAGTGCAACTGGCGCATCTCAATAAATAGAGGGACGATTATTACCTGCATTGGAACCATCATGGTCATCAGATAAACGAGAAAGAGAAATTTCTTTCCGCGAAAATGCAATCTAGCAAAGGCATACCCGGCCATGGCTGAAGTAAGCACTTGAATAACTGTCACCGTTACAGAAACGCTAATGCTGTTGAAGAACAATCTGGGTAGATCCAGATTTGTCATCACATGGCGATAATTATCCAAGGTGGCTGCTTTAGGAATGAGGGTGGGAGGCGTTGCAAAAGCCTCGGCGGTATTCTTTAAAGAAGAACTCACCATCCAAAAAAATGGAAAAATCATCACGATGCCACCAAGAATTAACAAACCTTTGGTCAAATAAGATCCTCGTAAGCCCGATTTACGCATAATTTACCCACCGTTTTTGTAGGCGAATTTGAATCAGGGTGATTGCTAGCAGGATGATAAAGAGCATCATACTCATGGCCGCTGCAAAACCAGATCGCCCGTAATCAAAGGCATTTTTAACTATCTGTTGCACCAAAACCGAGGTCGAGCCATCTGGCCCGCCGCCGGTCATAAGGTAAATTTGATCAAATACTTGAAAATTATTGATCAGACTAATAACAATCACAAAGAACGTTGCCGGAGTTAGGAGTGGCAAGGTGATCTTGAACAAAATTTGGCGCTTTGACGCGCCATCCATGGCAGCAGCTTCCTGATATTCCGGTGGGATGGATTGAAGTCCAGAAAGCAAGATCAACATTACGTAGCCCATGTCTTTCCAAACGGAGGCGATAATTACTGAGGGCATTGCCCAAGTAGGACTCGTCCACCAGCCTGGACCCTGAATTCCCAGCACGTGTAAAAACGAGTTAACTATTCCCCCATTTGGATTGAGTATCCATTTCCAAAGTAAAGAAACGATGACCCAACTGGTGACTACCGGTAAAAAATAGGCAGCTCTCAGGAACGATGATCCTCGAAATTTCTTGTTTAACCCTAAGGCCGCAGCTAACCCTAAGAAATAAACGAGAGGAAGGTAACCCGCAATAAATACTAGGGAGTGAAATAGGGATTTGTAGAAGATCGAATGAGTAAAGAGTTCTTTGAAATTCCCAAGGCCAATCCACTGAATAGGACTCAGCAAATCCCAACTTGCAAAACTTAAACAGACGGCAGCAATCATAGGAAGAATGAGAAAGGCAATTAAGGGAATGAAACTTGGAGCGATCAACGCGGAAGCCACCCGAGCATTTCTTTTCATGAGTTCTTCTCTAATCTAATTCCGGGGAGTAACCGCAATCTACTTTTCACAGCCTGGCGAGATGCGTTTAGATCAGATCTGGCGGTCAGTGAAGCTCGAAGAACCAACGCCCCTGCCCCTTGCGCCCACTTTTCATCGTCCCACGGATCAACTTCAATTATAAAATTTCGCATAGTAGGTACAACATTTTCCTGAAGCTCTCCTAGGACCCACTCGCTCCAAATGTCCCACGCTTCTGACCCCTCACCGCTCACCAAAACCAGTTCGGGGCCAAAAACGTTTATTACATTAGCAAGAGCGATTGCCACAGCTTGTCCCGGCACTTTATAAAGGGAGGAAGCAACTTTCTTATTGAGTCGAGCCACTTTCCAAACATCTTCAATTGTTGAATTCTTGGTAACTACCTTTGCTGCCATTGCCTTTTTGAGAATAGCGGGATCCGACGCAAGAGTCTCCAAACATCCGAGCTTTCCGCATTCGCAGAGGTTCCTATTATTTGCAACGGTTACATGTCCGATTTCACCGGCTCCATGTGAACCAACATATAGCTCACCGTTAATAACAATGCCCATCCCAATACCGCGTCCAAAAGTTATAGTTAGAAAATTACTTGTGTCTTTGCCGCGGCCGAAGAGACTTTCATCTATAGCTAATGTATTAACGTCATTTTCAAGGAGAACGGGGGTTGACAGTCTCTCTGAAAGAATATTTCCGACATCTAGTGCATCCCAACCCAAAATGGCAGATTTCGTAGTGCCCATGTCTCCTGGAGAAACCACGCCCGGTAATCCGATTCCGATTCCGAGAAGAGGCCCAGAAACCTTCTTAATGTTCTTCTTCAAGATGCTTAGAAGTTCGTCCAAAGCGTCTGCGCCTCGACTATTGAAATCTGATGAAAACTTCCACTGAACACGGGACTCCATATCAATGCAAACTCCCACGAGGTGATCCTCAGCAAGTTTGATTCCTAGGATCTGGCCAGCTGCGGCAACTAGTCCAAGAAGTGTTGCCCTGCGCCCTCCGGTTGAGGCACTCTGTTCTAATTCGACTATGAGACCCCTGTCCAACAGGTATTTCGTAGCCTGGGTCAGAGTAGGCCCACTCAGACCAAGCTCCCGTGCAAGTTGAGCTCGTGAAACTGGCCCGTTCGTAGCGATTGCGCGAAGTACTTCATTAGCGCTATCTCGCACTTCACACCTCCACTCCCAGACTTACTTTACTTAGTTAATTAAGTAAGGCTAGATTAAGTGGATTGCCTTTGTAAATCAAGGGTATCCCCCTGCGGGTTTTTATAACGGTTTGATAACGATCTGCTTACCTAGTCTAGGGGTCTCCCTAATTATGGTCGCTGGGCGTCGATGCAAAAAAGGTTCCAACCAAGTTGGTCGGAACCTTTTTTAAATCTAAGTGCATTCTTTTACTGCCAAACCATGTCACTTCACTGCCAGATGGGCGTCATCTCCACTGACAGATCAGTGTCACATCAAATCAAGAACAACCCGATGTATTGCCACAACCTTCGCAGACGAAGCAGGAACCAGCCATACGCATCTTGGTTCCGCAGGTCATGCAGAGTGGTGCATCT
>CAINLV010000004.1 GCA_903850565.1 uncultured Actinomycetes bacterium | reverse complement strand
TAAATATTTAAACTTTAATGTTTAAAATTTACTGACATTGGAAATGCAACTGACTGACAACTCAATAGAGTTTCGGCGGCCATAGCGAGAGGGAAACGCCCGGTCCCATTCCGAACCCGGAAGCTAAGCCTCTCAGCGTCGATGGTACTGCAAGGGGGACCTTGTGGGAGAGTAGATCGCCGCCGGACATCATTTACTAAGGACCATCCTTCGGGGTGGTCCTTTTTTATTTCCCTCGCCAGCGCAACACTTTCCCAGTGATTAAAAGACGACGTGATTAACGGACGAGGTAATTAACAGGCCACAATTCTGCACACCTTCGCGCGGATCTGCATCGAAGAAGAAGTGAAAAAGTTCAGACTTCGGCGATGAAACCTTCTAAACCGAACGCTGCGGTCACAGCAATGAATCAAGTCTTTCTGGTCGGAAAAGTCAGTTCACCGGGTGTTGAGAAAACTCTTCCCAGTGGCGACTGTGTCGTCGAATTTAGAGTATTGGTCGATCGGGAGAAGCCTCGAGGTAAGAAGCGCGAGGTAGATGTTTTGGATATCGCCACATGGAATAACCGATTGCGCAAGCGGGCACTTTCCCTGCAGGTTGACGAGTGGGTGGAGATAGAAGGATCGTTGCGCCGACGTTTTTGGCGCGGACCGACTGGACTTTCTAGCCGTTGGCAAGTCGAAGCAAGCGAGGTTCGTCGCATTTAGATACGGTTAGCACATGGCACAAGATATTTTTTCCTCATTAAAGAATTACGCAAATAAACTTTCCGGAGGCGAGAAAACTCCCGCCGAAATGGCAAACGCCCTAAAGTCCTGGCTCGAGGAGAGCGGGGAGATGATCAAAGAGAAGATTGAAAGTGAGATCGAAAGCGCTGCCGCACGGATGGGATTTGTTCGCCAAGATGATCTTGACGAGATCCTCGCCCGAATAGCTGAGTTGGAATCTAGGAACGTCCCGCAGGCAACGAAGAAAGCTACGGCAAAGCCGGCAGCTAAGCCTGCCGCCAAGAAGAGCGCAACGAAGAAAGCTACGGCAAAGCCGGCAGCTAAGCCTGCCGCCAAGAAGAGCGCAACCAAAAAGATTGTGAAGTAGTTAGATGATAGAAATCGGCCAGATTAAGGATTTAATCGATTCCGTGAGCCAACTGCCACTGGAAGAGCACTGCAATCGCTTCGATGAAGTCCACACTCAACTTCAAGCCGCTCTTTCTGAAGTTGATGGGATTTAATAGGTAGCGTTATCTCACTATGAAAACACGACTAGATGCCGAACTCGTCCGCCGCGGATTAGCCAGATCCAGAGACCACGCGGCCGATTTGATCGAATCTAGATCGGTCCTGGTGATTGGTATTCCTGCCTCAAAACCGGCGACTCAAGTAGATGCGGAAACATCCATCACCATTCAAGGTGATCGCGATGATTTTGTATCCCGTGGCGGACATAAACTCGCTGGAGCTTTAGATGCCTTCCCAGAGATAATCGTTGCCGGGAAAAGAGCCCTTGATGCCGGAGCATCTACTGGCGGTTTCACCGACGTGCTTTTGAAACGCGATGTGGCATCTGTCGTGGCGGTCGATGTTGGTTATGGTCAACTGGCGTGGGAACTTCGCCAAGATCCCCGAGTTCAGATTTTGGATCGCACCAATGTTCGCCATTTAACAATTGAACAGATTGGCGATCCAGTTGATTTGATCGTCGCCGACCTCTCCTTCATCTCCCTGACGCTAGTTTTGCCTGCCCTTGTTTCAGTTTCTAGAAGTGCTGCTGATTTCTTGGTGATGGTCAAGCCGCAATTTGAAGTAGGTCGGGAAAAATTAGGCGCTGGTGGAGTGGTACGGGATCCACTTCTTCGCCGAGCTGCAGTTAAAGATGTTGCCGACTCAGCTTATGACATGGGCTTGGGTTGCAAGGGAGTTGTGGCCAGTTCATTGCCAGGCCCGGCTGGTAATGTTGAATATTTCCTCTGGTTGCAACGCGGAGCCCAAGAAATATCGGAGCAGGAACTTGATCAAGCGATCTCTGAAGGTCCGCAGTAATGCCGATTCAAAATCGCCAAGTACTTCTGGTAATTCATCCCACTAAAAAGGAAGCGCACGATTTCGCCATCGAATTAGCGGCGGCTCTCACTGTTCAGGGAATAACCGTTTTTACTAATTCTCCACTCGCACTTGCCGGCATGGCGCCATTGCAATCCATTGAAAATTTGGAGGCGGCAATTGTCTTAGGCGGGGATGGAACCATTTTGCGAGCGGCAGAGCTGCTTCGAGGTCATTCAATCCCTATCTTAGGAATAAACCTTGGCAACGTGGGCTTCCTGGCAGAAGTAACCCAGCCACCCATGGCTAAAATCGTCGAAGCAATTGTGGCGCGGGAATTAAAGAGCGAACCTCGGTTAACTTTGCATTTTGAAATTGTTCGAGCCGGGGAAGTTCTTCATTCAGGTTGGGCGCTCAACGAAGTTACTATTGATCGAAATACGGATCAAATGGTTCAACTGTTTCTTCAAATCGACGGTCGTCCACTTTCCAGGTGGGGCTGTGATGGCGTCATCTGCGCTACGCCAACGGGCTCAACGGCTTATGCATTTTCTGCCGGTGGCCCGGTCATGTGGCCTGAAGTCAGTGCATTTGTACTTTTACCACTGGCGGCTCATGCGCTCTTTTCGCGGCCGATGGTGGTCTCACCGGACTCACAGATTGTCATTGATGTTGAATCCCATCAGGCACATCTTTCTGCAGATGGAATGCGCAGACATCCCTTAGAACAAAATGATCGAGTAGTCCTCACTAGGGATTCGCAGAGTGTTTACCTGGCCCATATGGAAGATGCCGTATTTACCGATCGTCTCGTTGCAAAATTTAGATTGCCTATTGAAGGCTGGCGCGGTGAGTGAAAATTCCTCGCTAGAAGAGATCACAATCCGCGGACTTGGCGTCATCGATTCTGCCAGCATCGAAATCAAGGATGGCTTAACTGTTTTGACGGGTGAAACTGGAGCTGGCAAGACCATGGTTCTCACGGCACTCTCATTAATTTTGGGTGCAAAATCAGATACCGACCTGATTCGCAACGGAGAAGAACGCGCAACAGTAAGTGGAAAGTTCCACATCTCATCGAAGCTATCTGCCGAACTAATCGAAAATGGTGCAGAAATTGAAGATAGTTCGGTAATTATCTCGCGAACGATTTCGACCTCTGGAAAATCGCGCGCCTTGCTCGGTGGCAACTTGGTAAATAACCAGCAGATAGTCAACCTTGCTGATTCGCTAATTGAAATTCATGCGCAATCTAGCACTGCTCGTCTGGCCAAACCTCAAGTTCAACGTCAGCTGCTAGATGACTTTGCCCAGAATTCACTTCTTGTTGGAAAGTATTCCGATATTTATTCGCAGTATCTCGACTTGTCGGGGCGTATCGCAGATTTAAAGAAGCGGATGTTGCAACGCGATCAAGAAGTGCAGGAGATCAAGCAATTCATCGACGACTTCAGAAAAGTGAATCCTGAAACTGGCGAGATTGATTCCATCGAAGAGGAAATTGTTAAGTTAAGTTCAGTGGAGTTGCTCCATGAGGAGATAACTAAAACTTTGACCTTATTGGAAGATGAAGATACTTCTATATTCAACATGATGCAGCAGGGTAGAAAGTCTCTGGATCTGACTCGTGGCAAAGATTCGGTCTTGGATGAAATTTCCGAGAAATATACCGATGCCCTCTTTACGATGCAGGAAGTTTCCGCCTCGTTAGCAAGTTATCTAATGAATCTAGAAGCCGACCCAGTGCGTTTTGATTTCTTGCAAAATCGGAAATCCTCAATTAACTCATTGTTGAAAAAGTATGGAAAAGGTAGCGATCGCGCTATTGCCTATGAAGAACTCGTCCTGGAGGGCCAAGCCGCACAACTGCGACTGGAGGATCTCACTGGTGGAGATACCAGGATCAGTGACATGGAAAAGGAGTTGAAAGTTCTTTTCGAAGTTGTTACCAAATCGGCGCAGGCTCTATCCTCTTCGCGCCAGGCCGCAGCTAAAGAATTCTCACATCTGGTCTCGGGGGAATTGACGGCACTGTCCATGCCAAATGCTAAATTGGAGATCCGAGTCATTACCGACCCTGGGCTTAACATTTCCGCCTTCTCGACATCTGGTTTGGATGAGGTCGGCATTTTCTTCACCGCGCACAAGGATGGCAATTTTCTCCCCTTGGCCAAAGTTGCCAGCGGCGGGGAAATGTCTCGAACCATGTTGGCCATTGAGGTGGTACTGGCTGAACGCGCTCCGCTGGGAACGTATATTTTCGACGAGGTAGATGCAGGAGTAGGTGGCAAAGCGGCGGTCGAGGTGGGACGAAGGCTGGCCAAGTTAGCTAAACGATCTCAAGTGATTGTAGTCACCCACCTAGCCCAAGTTGCGGCCTGGGCTGACAACCACCTCGTTGTCCAGAAGAATGAAACCGGATCGGTTACTCAAAGCGATGTTATGGAGATTGCTGGCAAGGATAGAGAAGTGGAAATTGCCCGAATGCTCTCCGGCCAAGAAAATTCGACCGTAGCTCGCGAACACGCCGCCGAACTGCTCAAGTTAGTCCATGAATCGATGATAAGTTAGCACTCCGTGACTACCTCTCATGTGACCAAACATTTATTCGTCACTGGAGGCGTCGCCTCTAGTTTAGGAAAAGGCCTTACCGCATCCAGTATTGGACGGTTATTGCGTGCCCGAGGAATTCGGGTGACGATGCAAAAGCTGGACCCTTATATCAATGTCGATCCAGGCACCATGAATCCATTCCAACATGGCGAAGTTTTCGTGACCGACGATGGCTCGGAAACCGATCTAGATATTGGGCATTATGAGCGTTTTCTTGATACCAATTTGCATGGTTTCGCCAACGTCACCACTGGACAGATCTACTCCAGCGTTATCTCCAAAGAGCGCCGGGGCGAATATTTAGGCGACACAGTCCAAGTTATTCCGCACATCACCAACGAAATCAAAGAGCGAATTCGCGCCATGGCAGGACCGGAAATCGATATTGTCATTACCGAAGTTGGCGGGACCGTTGGCGATATAGAGTCGTTGCCTTTCCTTGAGGCCGCCCGGCAAATTCGCCAGGACGTCGGTCGTGAAAATGTTTTCTATCTTCACGTTTCTCTTGTTCCGTATATTGGTCCTTCTGGTGAACTCAAGACCAAGCCAACGCAGCACAGCGTGGCTGCGCTTCGCTCGATAGGAATCGCCCCGGATGCCATCGTCATCCGATCAGATCGCGAAATCCCCGACGCAGTAAAACGGAAGATCTCTTCCATGTGCGATGTTGATTTAGAAGCAGTGGTTGCTGCGGTCGATGCCCCATCGATTTATGACATACCTAAAGTTCTACACTCTGAAGGTCTAGATGCTTACATCGTCCGCAGATTGGGATTGCGTTTTGCCGATGTAACGTGGGGAGTCTGGGGGGAGTTGCTCGAACGAGTACATAACCCTGCTCATGCAGTAACGGTTGCACTTGTTGGAAAGTATGTCGATCTTCCAGATGCCTATCTATCTGTAACTGAAGCACTTCGAGCTGGCGGCTTTGCCAATAACGCCCGTGTAAACATTAAGTGGGTAGCCAGCGATGAATGCGATACACCTGAAGGTGCCCAAGAGAAACTTTCCGATGTCGATGCGGTGTGTATTCCTGGTGGATTTGGTGTCCGAGGTATCGAAGGAAAACTTGGCGCACTCCGTTACGCGAGAGAACACAAGATTCCAACTTTGGGCTTATGTCTTGGGTTGCAGTGCATGGTTATCGAAGCAGCGAGAAATCTTGCTGGTATTGCTGATGCCAATTCATCAGAATTCGATCCGGAAACGGAGCATCCAGTAATTGCCACCATGGCTGATCAATTGGAAATTGTCGCCGGCAAAGGAGACATGGGCGGAACTATGAGGTTGGGGCTCTATCCAGCTGTTCTTGCCGCAGGTTCCATCGTTGCAGAAACGTACGGATCTACGCAGATTTCTGAACGCCATCGCCATCGCTATGAAGTGAACAATCGTTATCGCGAAGAAATTGCCGCTACCGGATTAGCTTTCACCGGCCTCTCTCCAGATGGTCACCTGGTTGAATTTGTTGAATTGCCGCAGGAAATTCATCCCTATTATGTTGGAACTCAAGCACATCCAGAGTTCCTCTCACGGCCAACTCGTCCACATCCGTTATTTATCGGCCTCATCGCAGCGGCTCTTGCTCGCCATGAAATCCGATAGCGATCGCGTTTTCGAGTATCTGAATTACCTTGCTGTTGAAAAGGCTTTGGCGGCCAACACCTTAATCGCTTATCGCAAAGACCTAGAGCGATTCCTGGATTTTACCCAGAGCAATGGTTTTGATATTGATTCGCTCAATCTAGAAATCATGTCTGAGTTTGTGGCTTGGTTGCGTGGGAAGAATTCTGATTTTCCACCGCTCTCCGAATCTTCCATATCTCGGATGGTGGTTTCGATTCGGAATTTTGCGAAATTTGATGCGAAAGAAAGTGGCAAGACCAATCCCATTCAAGAATTTCATCCACCGAAAATTCCCAAGCGTCTTCCTAAATCTTTGACCGTGGCTGAAATTGATCAACTCATTTCACATGCTTCGAATAAGGAAGATCCCATCACGCTCCGAGATCTTGCTCTCATCGAATTTCTTTACGCAACTGGTGCGCGAATTAGTGAAGTGCTCAATTTAACTTTGGCGGATATGGCTTCCATTAAAGACGATGGGGGATTCGCAGTAAAACTCAAAGGTAAAGGCGGTAAGGAACGAATTGTTCCGGTCGGCTCTTTTGCCCGAGCAGCTCTGGCAGATTACTTAGTTCGCACTCGGCCCTTACTTGCAAAGAGTAAGACCAACAATTGGCTTTTTCTCAATTTGCGCGGCCAAAAATTAAGTCGGCAAAGTGCTTGGCAAATAATTTCAGACGTTGCTAAACGCGCCAAAATTTCCAGAGAAGTTACCCCTCATGCTCTGCGCCATTCGTTTGCCACTCATCTCTTAGATGGTGGCGCCGATATCCGAGTCGTTCAAGAGTTATTAGGACATTCCTCGGTCACAACTACACAAATTTACACTCTCATCACAATTGATAAATTGCGAGAGAGTTACGCCTTGGCACATCCGCGCGCCAAGTAGGAAACGTGATCGGTCTATCTGCCTCGTAATCTTCTGGCCAAAATGCTTTGGTCGCCTTTGGTCTCTAAATCTGCAATCACAATGGCCAAAGATTCTCGAACGATACGACCTCGGTCAACCGCCAATCCAAGATCTCCGCGTAGTGCCAATCTGGCTTGTTCAAGATCGTAGAGTTCCTCAGGGGAGAGATACACGGTGATTTTTTCATCGTGACGCTCGCGGCCGCTAGGAGAACGATCGAAGGAATTCACCCGTCGGCGAGGTGTTTGCCGAACCGATTTTGTCGTAGCTGGAGTTACTGGAGTATTAGGTACATCAGAGATCACCTGTGGCTCTGCTGATGACGTTGGAACCGGAGTAGGAACTGCACTCAGAGTGGTTGTTGTTCTAAATAATTCATCTGCTCCAGGAAGACT
>CAINLV010000003.1 GCA_903850565.1 uncultured Actinomycetes bacterium | reverse complement strand
TTAGGGGAAAAATCAGAAGAAAAAAGCAAAAAGGAAAAACGAAGAAAAGGCACTTTCAATTCGCCAGATTCCAGGCACATTCAGAATGCTGGCCACAAATTTCCGATATTGAACGGTGAAATTATTGTTATCATATGCATGGATGAGGGAGAATTAGGGCATTAACTAGGATTTAGCAATAAAAAATGGCTTGACCGTGCTGGGCGGGTTATTAATTCTTTGGGTTGGGCGATTAAATTTCTTATCATTTCCAACCAACCGGCATTTTAACCTATCCATTTAGAATTAATGAACGCCATTACCAAGTCATTTTACACTGGCATCATCCAACCGAACACGCCCCTTCCTGAAATCGCAACCCGAGTAACAATCCAGGTCGAAGTGACCAACGGATCCGGGCAAGCATGGCTTTCCACCGGGGATAACCCTGTCTGCCTTTCCTACCACTGGCTGGATGAGGACAGGAAGATTATTGTTCATGACGGAATACGATCCCCTCTTCCACAGCACGGAATTGCCGCTGAAACCACTGCCAAAGTCTCAGTTACCGTAGCGCCCCCACCCTTCACAGGAAAATTGCACCTTGTGTTTACGCTCGTTCATGAGGGTGTTCATTGGTTTGACGAATTCCAGGAATTCCAACCGAGCATCCATGCTGTCGAAATTCTGGAGTTTCTGCCACCGGTCGGCGGGCCTGAAGGGATGACGGTCGATGAACGGGTTCGGATGACAACGAGCTGCCATGATAGTGATCAAATACCGAAGGTGCCTAATGCAGGTCAGATTATCGAGATGGAAGGCATGAGTCTGCAAATCATGCACGAGGGTAGCCGGGTTGTTGCGGGTGGTTATTACGGAGAGTGGATGACCGAGCTCATCAAGAAATTAAAAGGGCACCATGAGCCACAGGAAGAACTCTTATTTCATCATCTGCTTAAGCGAATCGCCCCATCCTCACTCATGGTAGAACTTGGGGCGTTCTGGTCCTATTATTCAACCTGGTTTTTAGGGGCGATTCACGGCTCCCAGGCGATTTGCGTGGAACCGGACGCAGGGAATTTGAATTGTGGAAAGATGAATCTGGCTTTAAATGGGAGAATGGGACTGTTTTATCAAGCTTGTATTGGAGAGAACTTTCTTGAAGAATGTCCATTCCGACAGGAAACCAACGGGGATATTGTCCATATCCCTCAATTTGATCTTCCCAAGATTTTAGAATTAACCGAAGGGAGAAAAATCGAATTACTTCATATCGATACTCAAGGAGCAGAGTTGCCATTCCTTCGCTCTTTTTCTCATGCCGATTGGCAACAAAGGATCCGTTTCATGGTGATTTCGACTCATCATGCATCGATTAGCGGTTCCGCTACTACGCATCGAGATTGTCTGGTGGCACTAATTGGCCTCGGAGCAAGCATCCTTGCCGAACACTCGGTTGAAGAATCGTTCAGTGGTGACGGTCTCATTTTAGCCAGTTTCGATTCAACGGATGGGCAGACTCCATTCCCTCCTATTTCGAGAAACAATCCCCGAAACTCGTTCTATGGGGATGCTCCCATTCGCCCGCCCCAGGTGCATACCGGGCAAATCGCAAAGCCCTGTTCATTATTGCAGCCAGGACTCCTCGCTAGAGTGAAAGGAGTTAAAACTGATTTCGGTCCGATGCTGACAATGGAAATGGATCAATGCATCGGAAGAGCGCTTCGACAGAGCGGAACCTTTGAAGAGAAAAAGATCAAGGAGGTCGTTCACTTTCTAAAACAGCATCATGGATTTAAGCCCGAATGCTTTGTAGATATCGGCGCAAATATAGGAACTCACCTCATATATTCTCTTAACAACGAGTTATTTAAGTTTGCTGTTGGAATTGAAGCCGACTCACTGAATTACACCTTGCTCAGCCGAAATGTGGAGCTGAATGGACTTGTGAACCGTGTACAACTGTTCAACATGGCCCTATCCAATCGATCCGGCTCAGTGACCATGGAATTGAGCAAAACTAATTTTGGCGATCACCGGGTGCGAACTCGGCATCAAGCCACGGCGACCTTATTAGAAGAAGATAATAGGCTAACCTATTCGACGATCAGCGACTCCCTGGATGACCTCTTTGCAGAACGACAGATCGAGTTGTCGAGCAATACTTTGGTTTGGATCGACACGCAGGGACACGAAGGGCAGGTGCTAACCGGAGCTCAAAATACATTCACACAAGAAAAGCCCTTTGTGGTGATCGAGTTTTGGCCGTATGGAGTGGAGCGATCCAGTGGAAAGCAACTTTTACTTAATTTCTTAAAACAATGTCGCTCTATATATGATATTAATTCGGATCGATGGCAGGAGCGACCCGCTGTTTCCCCTGACTGGATTGAAACACACTATGAAACCATGCTTGCTGCAACGAACAAGGGCGATTACCCATTTACGGATCTCCTGATCGTTTTTTAACCCATTATCAATATAAATGCTTTGACTTTACTTGATTGCATAAATGATTCCTTGAGCGAAACTCTGAAGACATCCGGTGCACTAGCTCAGCAATCTTTTTGCTTTAGGGAATTGGTCTGATTCCGT
>CAINLV010000002.1 GCA_903850565.1 uncultured Actinomycetes bacterium | reverse complement strand
TGGATAGAGCAACCGCCTCCTAAGCGGTAGGTCGCCGGTTCAACTCCGGCCTGGGACACCACTAAAGTCCTCTTTATTGAATTTAACTCTATTTTTACTCAACGAGTTTTAACACGGAAAAGTTAGAATTCTTGGAAACTCATTTCTATCGCCCACATTTGATGCGGCCTACAAATCGTCCTTCTGGCAAATCACTCTGAGCATTTACCTATGTCAGGAGAAAGATTGAGTTACTGATAAATAAATTCTAATTAAAGACGATGGTTCGTTGCCCGACTATAAAAATGCGATCTTCGGCAAAGAGGCGAACTGCGCGGGCCAGAACTCGACGTTCGATGTCGCGCCCGAGGGAAATCAATTGGTCCGGGAGATGAGCGTGTGAAACATGCGCAACATCTTGATCGATGATGGGACCTTC
This sequence comes from uncultured Actinomycetes bacterium, assembly GCA_903850565.1. GTDB lineage: Bacteria > Actinomycetota > Actinomycetes > Nanopelagicales > Nanopelagicaceae > CAIMZW01. Next base: position 16,556 of record CAINLV010000002.1, on the reverse strand, counting down.
ATCTAAATCAGCGGTAACGAAGTGAGCCGTTGCTCCAATAATTTTTACACCGCGCGAATGTGCTTGGTGGTAGGGCTTGGCGCCTTTGAAGCCAGGGAGGAAGGAGTGGTGGATATTGATAATTCTTCCTTCAAGTTGATTGCAGAAGTCCGATGAAAGAATTTGCATGTATCGGGCCAAGACCACGAAATCGATCTTATGATCGTTAATGATTTTGAGCAGATCCTTCTCGGCCATTTCTTTACCTATTGCGGAGATCGGTAAGTGCACGAACGGTAATTCATGTGATTCCACCAACTCCTTGAGTGCCAGATGGTTGGAAGCTACGAAGGAGATGTCTATCGGAAGTTCATCTAGTTCTTTCAAGAAAAGTAATTCGCGCAGGCAGTGGCTTTCGGTGGTAACCAGAACTAGAACTTTCTTTCGGGTCTCAAAATCCCGGATAAGAAGTTTGGGTTGGAAGTGCTCCAACTCCGCCGCCAACAGGGCCTGCGCCTCGGCTAGAGAGATTTGAGTTTCAAATCTGGTTCGCATCACGAAAACGCTAGTCTCCGGATCAGTGAATTGTTGGTTCTCAATGATATTTCCGCCGCAGGCCAGAATCGCCGAAGTCATTGCGTGAACAATTCCGGGCTGGTCATCGCACTGCAGCGTGACTATCAGATCCACGGACCCACCTTCCTGAGCTAAGAAGGTAAGCCTATGTTATGACTAGTGTGAAATTGTAAATCGCTTCAGCGCTTTAGGCGCCCACCAGTTCAATTCTCCGAAGAGGCGCATCAATGCCGGTACTAATAGTGCTCGCACCAAGGTGGCATCTAGCAAAATCGCGAAGGCGACACCAAAGCCTAAGGTCTTGATGGAGGTAACTCCGGAAGTCACAAAAGCCGCGAACACGATTGCCAACAAAAGCGCGGCCGCGGTGATAATTCGGGCAGAGCGTTGCAATCCAGTGGCTACGGATTCGATATTCGTGCTACCGGCTTCATGTTCTTCCTTGATTCTGGAAAGTAGGAAGACCTCGTAGTCCATGGAAAGTCCAAAGGTCACGACGCAAACTAAAATCACCATTGAAGTATCCAATGAACCGGTGACCGTGAATTTGCCAACTAGGAAATTGAGGTGACCACCCACGAAGATCCAAGTGATGGCTCCCATGGTGGCGGTCAATGAAATTACATTTAGGAGTACGGCCTTAATTGGCAGAATGATGGAACCAGTAAATAGGAAGAGAAGGAGTAACACTCCAATGGCAATCCAACCCAGTGCTAGTGGCAATGTTCTAGCAATACCCGCTTGGCTATCTGCGTAATCTGCGGCAACTCCACCAATCAAAGTTCCGGATGGGGCTTTGATGGCGCGGAGTGCGTTGATCATTTTTTCGGCTGCGGGAGTTCGTGGTCCCATAGTGTGAACCGCTGTTAATCGCAGGTCATTACCAACAACTTCCTTCTGTCCTAAGTGTGCAATGCCGGGTAGTAGAGAAATCTGCTGTGCATAAGTAGTTGCCTCAGCAACTTTATTTGCTCCACCTGGAATGACAATTTCGATTGGATTTCCTTCTTGACCTGGAAATTTATCCACCATTACTTGTGAAGCAATGGCAACTTTGTTGCTTGCTGGAAGTACTCGGCTATCAACTTGCGAAAACACAATGTTTTGAATGGGGGCGGCAAGTATGCCCAGCACTACTAATGAGAGAACAACGACAGATACTGGTCGGCGCATAACAAAACGAGCTGTTTGTGCCCAACGGCCATCTTCTTTAGGAGTGATGGCGCTTCGGCGCACCACGATTTTATCGATCCGAGTTCCAAGCAGCGCCAAGATTGCGGGAAGTGGAACTAGCGCGCCCAGAATTGCCATTGCAACAACTGTCACACCGGCATATCCGAATGATTTAAGAAACATTTCTGGAAAGAACATCAACGATGCCAATGTGATCATGACAGTGATGCCCGAAAAGAAGACGGTCCTACCTGCGGTGGCGACTGTTTTGATAACAGACTCTTCAACAGATTTTCCGGCATGCAATTCTTCGCGGAATCTATTGACGATTAGTAGCGCGTAATCGATACCCAACCCAAGTCCCATACCGGTAACTAAGTTGAGCGCAAAGATGCTGACGCCGGTGAACAAACTAATGAGGTAAAGAATGAGCAGAGAGCCCATGATCGCGCTAACACCAACAACCAGTGGCATTGCCGAAGCAATGAGACCGCCGAAAACGAAAGCTAATAAAATAAAGGTGAGTGGAATGGAAATAGTTTCGGCCAGCGCTAAGTCTTTTGAAATCTTGGCGCCGACTGCGTAACTAAATGTCGCGATTCCACCAACGTGAACGGTGAGGTTTTTGTAAGTCCCATCGTATTTTTCTTGAAGACTTTGTCCCAAATCTTTTGTTTTCGATGCATCCGCCGCTTGGGCGTAAACGAAAAGGTAGGCCGCCTTTCCATCCTTGCTGGCAAGAACAGGAGCACCACCGGCGGACCAATAGGAGAGGGTCTTTCCCACTCCAGCCTGGGCAGCAATGGAACTTTCTAGCGCTGCCGCGTTGGCAGCCACGGTTGGGTCCGTAATTGCAGAGCTGGAGTCGATAACCATGATGACAGCTGGGTCTTTTACCTTGAAGGTTTCCTTGAGATAAACCCCGGCCTTCGCCGAATCGCTACCTGGGTCGGAATATCCGCCGCTATCCAATCTGGCGATGACCAGGGATCCAATGCCACCGGCGGCAATAACGGCCACTATAAATAGGGCCAAAATGGTGCGTTTGCGGCGTACAAGTAGCGCTCCGAATTTTTCAAACATCTGCTTCCCCTAACGAGTATCTGAACAATGCTCAGATTATGCGTGGTGATTTGAACACTGTCAAGTTTACCGCGATACTGCAGCCATGGCCCACTCAGAAGCGCAGGCAGGCAAGGCCGGGTATCACCACGGCGACCTCGAAGCTGCCCTCCTGGCACAGGCCCGGATCTTCGTGGCCGAGCAAGGCGCAGATAATGTTTCCATGCGGGAAGTCGCAGCCAGCCTGGGCGTGAGTCCTTCGGCGGTTTATCACCACTTCTCGGACCGAGTCGCGCTCTTATCGGCGGTAGGCAGAATTGTTTTTGATGACATCGCTGATTTCCAAGAAAAGGCTATGCAGGCCTTCCCTGGAAAATCGTTAGCCGCGACAAGTGCCCGCCTAAGAAATCTGGGCATGGCCTATGTGGATTTCGCGCAGGCAAACCCGCATCTCTTTCGCCTCTGCTTTGGTCCACTCTGTGTAGATCCAATCACCGTCGCTGGCGGTAATTTCGATCATAAAAAAGCGAACCGCGCCTGGAACTTGTTGATTAATGGTCTGGATGAATTAGCAGCGGCTGGGGGAATTGATCCGAAGATTCGACCCAATGCTGAAATCATGGTCTGGTCGGCTATTCACGGTGTTGCTACGTTAATACTGGATGGCTTGCTTCCCCCGGATGCGGTCTATCCGTTATTGGATTCAGTGGAGATTTCGTTGCGAGGACAGTTAAAAAAGCCTGCTGTAGCGCCTTCTAAACTTTTGCCACAACTGACTTCAGATGAAGCAGATTATGATCGCGACGAAGGTCGGGACCGGGAAATTGCAGCGGACAAGCCACCCCATCACGGGTAAGAAAGTTTTGAATTAGTCAGCAGATGGCGTCGGAGTTGGCGCCGGTTTAGCAGTTTCAACCTTGGCTGGCGCCGGAGAATTTGTTCGGGAGTCGGTCTTGTAGAAACCGGAACCTTTAAAGACAACCCCCACGTTGGAATACACCTTGCGGACCTCGCCTTGGCACTCTGGGCAGATTCGGATGGCATCCTCAGTGAAGGATTGGACCAGCTCGAATTCGTGACCACAGGCGTTACAGGCATATTGGTAGGTCGGCATGAGCAGTAGTCTAAAGAGGTGAACGGATTCGTTCTAATCGAGAGGGTTTGCCCATGAAGCGCCTTGCCGCCATATTCCTTGGCCTTTTTCTCATGATTTCGCCTTCGGTCGCCTTGGCCAACTCGGTTGTAGGGACAGACCCGGGCTCGGGCACCACCATCACGGTCAGTCCGAACACGGTTTCCGTGACCACCTCGGCAACATTGATAGATCAGGCAAATACCCTCACCGTCAGCGATTCCATGGGGAATCGGGTCGACGACGGCTCAATCACCATCAACGATGTGACTGCCATTGTTGGAATGAAGAACCTGACCAACACCGGCGTTTACACCGTCAACTACACCTTGTTCGCTCAAAATGATGATCCGATTTCTGGAACTTACACCTTCACTTTCAACGCCCCGGTTGCGGTGATATCTCCAACTGCCACGCCAAGTTCCACATCCTCTGATGTGGTGCCAACCGCGAATAGTTCTACCGACACTTTGGTCTACGGACTCCTGGTAGCTGCAGTGGCGGTATTCCTGCTTTTAGTTTGGTACGCAATTCGCTTGGCACAGAGCAGTAAAAAGAAGCGAAAGCGAAAGTAGGAATTCTTCCAATGTTTTTCAGCACGCAAGTTCAAATTCCTCATAATAATGTCGCCGTCGAAATCTTGATTCCCATCGTAAAAAATCTGGGCCTTGCCAGCGGGATATTGGTTATCGGTTTGCTTTTCACGATTTCGTTTTTGATTGAAGAACAGCATGGTTCGTTAACGGCTGAAGGATTGCGGGTTCGCACCTTGCTTCGTTTTGCTTCAATGGTGTGGTTCGTGTGTGTCGTTGGAAATGTTGTTTTAGAACTTGCAAACCTCTTGGCCGTCTCCATCGGAGATGCCTTAGATCCAACAACGATGAAATCTTTTCTGCTGCAGACTGGCATCGGGCACAGCTACCTAATTCAGCTCGTGGTAGGAGCGTTGCTGGTTGGTCTCGTTGGAAAAATTAAGAAAACCGGTGGAAGTAATCTCTTCTTGTCCGCCACTCTCTTTGCCTTCGTAATTCCAATTTTTCAAAGTCATTCCAGCAGTTCTGGCAATCACGGCATGGCAATTGGTTCGCTCTTTTTCCATGTCCTTGCGATTTCACTCTGGGTCGGTGGCCTGATGGGGTTATTGGTAATCGCACCAAGTGAACGTGCGCAGAGCCTGCCACGCTTTAGTTCTATGGCCCTGTGGTGTTCAGTAATTGTGGCAGTCAGCGGTGTTGCAAATGCGTGGACCCGGTTAAATTTCTTAGCCGGCTGGAATTCGTTATATGGAGTACTGGTTATTCTCAAAGTGGTCTTAATGGCGATTCTGATTGGGTTTGGCTACCGCTACCGAACTCGCTATTCCACCAAGGCCAGAGATTCGGTTTCAGTCTTCCAATTGATTTCTGCTGAAGCATTTGTGATGGTTATAACCGTGGTTATTGGCGGTTGGCTTTCAGTTTCGGCACCACCCGTCAGTAAAGCCGCCGAAATTGCTGGGCTAGATCCGGTCCTAAATCTCACGGGTTTGGCAATGCCAGCAGCGCCAAACATTTCTCGGTTGTTGTGGACTTACATTCCCGACGGCACTTTCTTAGGGTTCCTAGTTCTGGCCACTGCGCTCTACATTAGGGGCGTCGTGGTCTTGTCTCGTCGGGGCGATAAGTGGCCCGTAGGTCGCACTGTGGCCTTTATTCTGGGAGTTGCTAGTGCCGATTACGCCACCAGTGGCGGCATCGGTGTCTACTCCCATTTTTCCTTCTCACTTCACATGATCGGTCACATGATTCTGGGAATGATGTCACCGATCGGTTTTGTCTTAAGTGCTCCCATCACTCTGGCGTTGCGAACTCTTCCAATTGGCCGAACTTCCAATGAGCGAGGCGTTAGGGCAACTTTCCTAGCTTTCTTGCATTCTCGTTATGCCCGAACGATTACCAACCCTTTAGTTGCACTTACGATATTTGATGGCTCGCTCTTCTTGCTTTACATGACGCCACTTTTTGGAACGTTGATGCAAAGTCACAGTGGCCATTTGATTATGAATATTCATTTCATACTCTCTGGCTTCCTCTTCTTCCACGTCATTGTGGGAGTAGATCCCAATCCGCAAAAAGTTCCCCACTTGGTCCGGGTCATAATGCTTTTTGGTGCCATGAGCGTTCATGCATTTTTCTCAATAGCGTTGCTCTCTTCCAGCACTTTGATCGACGGTGGATATTTCGCCTCACTCAATCGTCCGTGGGCCACAGATTTGTTAGTGGACCAGCACACCGGGGGAGCCATCGGTTGGGCCATGGGAGAAATTCCAATTCTCATTGCCCTGATTGCCACTTTTATCCAATGGACTCGCGATGATTCGCGAGAAGCCAAGCGAATTGATCGTGCTTCAGATCGCGCTCTTGCGATGGGTGAAGATGATGAACTTGCGAAGTACAACAAACTCTTATTGAACCTTGCCAGTCATGATCAAAAATTTCCCGACAATTAGAACTAGACGCGCACGTGGGATGGTGACTTAATTAAGCCATGGAACTTTTAATTGCTCCGGAGTATGAAGAGTTGCGCGAAAGTATTCGCGCCCTTGTAGAAAAGAAAATTCTTCCTTTTGCTCATGATGTTGATGAGCAAGCTCGATTCCCGCAAGAGGCATATGAAGCGCTGCAGAGTGCCGACATGGCCGCTGCTCATGTTCCAAGCCAATATGGTGGGCAAGAAGCAGATGCCTTGGCGACCGCAATCATTATTGAGGAAGTAGCTCGCGGATGTGCGTCATCTTCCTTGATCCCAGCGGTCAATAAATTGGGTTCTGTGCCACTACTTCTTGCAGGTAATGAAGCGCAAAAGAAAATGTATTTAACGCAATTGGCCGCTGGAAAAGGATTTTCGTATTGTCTCTCCGAATCCGAGGCAGGATCCGATGCTGCTGGGATGAAAACTAAAGCAGTTCGAGATGGCGAAGGTTGGATTATTTCTGGAAGTAAAAAATGGATATCTAACGCCGGATTTTCGGATTTTTATACCGTATTGGCATCTACGGATTCCAGCAAAGGTTCTAAGGGAATTACCGCCTTTATCGTAGAAAAGGCTGACCCAGGAGTTTCCTTCGGTGCACATGAGAAGAAAATGGGCTTCCGAGGGTCACCTACGCGCGAAGTTTATTTTGATTCAGTAAAGATTTCCGATGATCGCAGACTTGGTGAAATTGGCAGTGGATTTGCTCTTGCAATGAAAACCTTGGACCACACTCGGATAACCATTGCAGCACAGGCATTAGGAATTGCCCAGGGCGCATATGAAGTTGCGAAAAAATATGCGCACGAACGGGAACAATTTGGCAAACCAATTTTTGATTTTCAATCCATTCAATTTATGTTGGCCGACATGGCAATGAATATCGCCGCCGCCAGAACTTTGGTTTATGCCGCCGCAGTAAAAAGTGAACGGGAAGAATCGGATCTGACTTTTTATTCTGCGGCCTGCAAGTGCTTCGCCTCCGATGTAGCAATGAAGGTGACCACAGATGCGGTGCAAATTTTAGGAGGCTACGGATATGTCAGTGATTATCCAGTTGAACGCATGATGCGCGATGCAAAATTAACCCAGATTTATGAAGGCACCAATCAGATTCAGCGCGTTGTGATGGCTCGCCATCTTCCCTAATCTGGGCTAAGAATGAAACCGAACTATTAATTCCGGAGTAGCCGCGGCATCCACTTTTTGATCATGGATGTCGTATGGGATTGGTTCGCTGGTCAGCTCACCAGAATGTACTAAGGCAATTTTCCAGCCGCTCATTTTGGCAAGCGCCCGATCATATGAACCTCCACCTTGGCCGAGACGATTTCCATCTCGATCAACGTGCAGTGCCGGAACGATGACCACATCGATGGAACTCAATTGCTCATTAGTTAACGCAGGTCCAGCAGGTTCAAATATTTTTACTTTCTTAGTCAAGGTTGGCGTGACGCCATCCCATCGAATCCATTCCAAATCTTTATCACTAAGCATTCGCGGCAGGTAGATAGTCCGGCCGGAATCGAATATCAATTGATTGAGGTCATGCGTTTCTGGCTCATACCCGTATGAAAAATATGAAGCGATGGAATTCGCAGCGGAAATTTCTGGACTCTCTAAAATTCTTCGCCAAGTAGCGCTGATAAAACGAGCCTGGCGTTCGCGGCGGTAGTAATTTCGCAATTCTTCTTTCTGACGGGCTATCAAGTGCATAGGTTTACCTTAAGGAACAAGTAGGGTTTAGTCATGAACAGTCGAGTCAGCGATTTGCTGGACCAACTGCTATCCATTTCAAAGCCGCTGGAACCCTTCGACATGCCTCTCCTGGATGCCCATGGGGCAACCTTGGCCGAAGATATTTTGGCTGGCGGTCAGGTCGTATTGCGGGCTGGTTCGCGAATTCGCTCCACCCAGATTGGGCTGGCCGCCTCCATTGGCCTGGACCGATTGCCCTCACGGCCCCATCCGCGAGTCGTGGTTATTTCGGCCGGCGATGATTTGGTCGAACCTGGCCAGAGCCTGGGGGATTCCGAAGACGAATTTGAAACGAATTCATGGATGTTGACCACGGCCGTTCGAGAATCTGGGGCAACTGGCTATCGAGTACACACGATTGCCGAAAATCATCAGCAACTTCGTCAAATTATTGAAGATCAGCTGGTTCGTGCCGATCTAATAGTCATCAGCGGTGAAAGTCGCGATGAATCATTTGGCCTCATCACCGGGGTTTTATCTGAACTGGGTGAAATAACCTCAGTAGAACCAAATTTGGCCGAGAGCGGTCAGCACAATTTTGGCCTCATCGGGCCAGATCTCACCCCCGTGGTCACCTTGCCTGGCGATCCCATCGGTGCGTTTTTGTCGATGGAGATTTTCATCCGCCCCATGATCCGAACCATGCTCGGTGCATCTAACGTCTTTCGAAATATTTTGACCTTGAAGTTAACCAATACGATTTCATCTCCCGAAGGAAAGACCTCGTTCATTCGAGCAAATATCGAAAGCGATGGAACGGTCACCGCTCTGGTAAATCAAAGCGATTTGATCTCCCTCTCCGATGCCACCGGCTTGATTGTTATCCCCGAAAAGGTCACTGGTTATCAGCAGGGCGATATGGTTAACGTCATGATTTTGGAGCGGAGTAACAATTAATCTCGCAGATCGGGTGATTTGGCCGATCGTTCTGCGGGATGATCGCCTTACTTTGCGACCCTTGCGCATGCGTGACAAGAAATCCTGGGATTCAGTTCGCTTCGCAAATCACGACTGGCTCTCCCCATGGGAAGCCACCAAGCCAACCATCGAAGGTGAAAATAGTTCCGGCGGTCTACCCACTTTTTATCAGATGGTGCGACAGCACCATCGAGATGGCCGCGACTGCCGCTCCATTTCGCTGGGAATCTGGTTGCGCGAAGATGGCACCAATCACTTTGTTGGGCAATTAACCTTAGGTGGCATTGTGCTTGGCGCTCTTCGGGGAGCTCATATCGGTTACTGGATCGATTCCAGATTTGCCAATCGGGGATTGACCAGCGGGGCTGTGAATTTGCTTACCGAATATGCATTTTCCGAACTTCACCTTCATCGCATCGAGATCAATGTTCGCCCGGAAAATTTGGCCTCCATTCGGGTCGCTGAAAAGTGCGGATATACCTTTGAATCCCTTCGGCCACGGTTCCTACATATCGATGGACAGTGGCGGGACCACAAATCATTTGTCAAAGAAAACTCACGAATCAGATAGCAAATCCACACTTTTCACGCTCAAAAGAATTATGGTTAAGCACTATGGCATCCGGGTTGATCTATCTCATCATTATTGGGATGTGGATAGCATATTTCTTGCCTCGATGGTTGACCCATCACCACGAATCCTCAGGCCGAAATGCCGAACGGTATAAAACTGCCATTAAAGCGGTCACGGAAAAAGAGGGCGTAACTGAGGTAGCCCAAGATCCGGAGAAGAAGTTCAAAGTTATGGCTCGCCGCCGTCAAATTTTTTCCGCACTTGCAGGTGCAACTTTGGTTACCTTAATTATCACTGGGTTTGGTCTGCTACCGATATCTACACTGACAATTCCGCTTTCTGCAATGGGAATTTATACAGTTAACGTTCGTCGCCAAGTACTGGCATCACAAGCAAAGATCAGGAAATTGCGGGCTTTGCAACAAATTGCGGCTGCAACAATTCCAATACAGCCCGTTGAGAAAATCTCTTTTGCACGTCAATCTGTTGCACCAAGTGATAACTGGATTCCACTTTCAGATCGGTTAGATAGCGCCGGAGTTGTTGTTATCCCACGCGAATCCAACAGCTGGCAGCCAATTGCAGTTCCAAAACCAACTTATATAAGCGCTCCTAAAGCGATTACTCCAAAGCGTTTGATTGATCTCACCGTTCCTGGTGAATGGTCTGCTGAACAAGCAAAGTTCTACGAAGCCCTTATGCCCAGCCGAGATGAAGTGTTTGACCAAGAGCTAGTAGAGCAAGCGGCACGACCACATGATGAGCTAGATGCAAATGAGCAGTCTCGAGCCGTAAACAACTAAGTGCTAATCTGACAGTTCCGCTTGATCGATAACTTTGATCGGGGGCTGTAGCGCAGTTGGTAGCGCGCCTCGTTCGCAACGAGGAGGCCAGGGGTTCGATTCCCCTCAGCTCCACTGATTTTTTATCCCATATGCGACACATTGCCCTGCGACTCCCATGGCTCAGGTTTTATTCCTTGCGCCTCTATGACATTTTCCACACATTTGATTTTGGCAATCGGCCGGCCTTCTGCTACATTAGTTGAATATTCAACTAAATACTGTTTACCCACACCAGCCCGAGGAGCACCATCTATGAGTACCCAAATCACCCCAGCATTAACCGGAAAATATGTCGTTGACGTATCCCACAGCCAAATTGGCTTTGGAGCTCGCCACGCAATGGTCACCAAAGTTCGCGGAACTTTCGATGACTTCGCCGGATCCGGTTTCTTTGATGCCGAAAACCCAGCCAATTCCACCCTGGAAGTAACCATTCAAGCCACCAGCATCAACACCCGTAATGCTGATCGCGACGCTCACCTTCGCAGCAACGATTTCTTTGCGATGGAAGAGTTTCCAGTAATTTCCTTCAAATCCACCGCCTTTGATAAGTCCGATGCATCCACCTACAAAGTCACTGGCGACTTGACCATCAAGGGTGTCAGCAACTCCATTACTGTGGATCTTGAGTTCACCGGAGATGCCGTTGATCCTTGGGGTAACCAACGAATTGGTTTCGAAGGCTCAACTTCGATCAATCGTAAGGATTGGGGCGTTACCTGGAACGCAGCGCTAGAAACTGGCGGAGTTCTTGTTGGCGAGAAGATCACCCTTGAATTCGAAGTATCAGCAATTCAACAAAAAGATGTCGCATAATTTGCAGTAACAAAAAATATATTGAGCCGCTCCGCTACGGGGCGGCTCTTTTTTATGGCAATTAAATCCAGGAGGGCAGCCACATTCGGCTTAGCCACGCAGGATATGGAATTGATGAACCGATGAAGATGGGCAGGAAATAGAGAAAATTAACTACGACTAAAACAATCGCTGCGATTACCCAAGCCCTTCGCCGCTTTAATAGGACTGGGTCTTCGACCTCCATAAATTTGGCGGCACAATAAATCAAAATTAAAATAATGAAAGGTTCGAAAGCAATTGCGTAAAACTCGAACATGGTCCGCTTTTGAAATAAAAACCACGGCAGATACCCAGCACCGACGCTAAGCAAGATCAACCCGCTCTGCCATTCGCGCCGGGAAACCCAGTAGCCGAAGGTGATTAGGATTCCAAATATTCCAGCCCACCAGAGCAATGGTGTACCTAAAGCAAGTACTTCACGGGCACATGAGGGCGCACCACAATTATTCGGAGCATCGTAGAAGAAAGAAGTCGGGCGACCCAGAATCAACCAGGCCCATGGATTAGCTGAGTATGGGTGCTTAGTTGTCAGCCCTTGATGAAACCCTAAAATTTCAGATTGATAATGCCAGAACGAACGTAGCGGGGCGGGCACAAAGGACCAGAAGGAACCCTTGCGCGAATCAGCCCAGGTTCGATCCCAACCTGTCTTTGTTGCAAACCAACCAACCCAGGAGAAAAGATAAACGACAATAGGGAGAAGTGCGTATTGCAAAGTCCGGAGCCCTAATTTTTCTTTGAGTAAGGAAGTGAATGGCTTTTCTACTTCCAAAGCCCGGTAGTTGCGATAATCCACATACAAAATGAATGCGGCGTAAGCGATGATGTAGTAAGCCCCGCTCCACTTAGTAGCGGCGGCAAGTCCAAGGCTTACCCCAGCCCACCAATGTTTGCTGTGAAGGATAAAGAGAAAAGCAAGCAGGATGAAAAACATGAGGAACAGGTCCAAGAGGGCAACACGAGAGTGGACTAAATGCAACCCATCGGCCAACATCAAGATAGCGGCGGCGCAACTGAGGAAATAATTATTGAATAACTTCTTTGTCACCCAATAAATCAATGCGACGGAAATGGAACCGAAGAGGGCAGAAGCAAAGCGCCAGCCAAATTCGTTGTATCCAAAGATTTTTATACCCAATGAAATCAGCCATTTGCCGACCGGAGGGTGAACGATGAATTCGGCGCTCTTAGATTTCGCATCGAGTTCGACGCCGTGAAGCAAGATTGAATGAGCATTCTTTGCGTAATACACCTCATCGAAGATGTAACCCTTGGGGGAGCCCAAGTGCCACAAACGAAAGAGCAAGGCCAGCAGCCCAAAACCCAGAGATGAGTAAAGGTCTTTACGACGGACCAGCAATTGCGGCATGGCTATAGCCTAAAGCCTGAGAGAATTACCCCATGTTGCTTCTCGCCGCCGCACCTCTGGGAAATCCCAAGGACGGATCTACCCACCTTCGGGAAGCCATTGCCGCAGCGCCATTTATCGCCGCCGAAGATTCGCGGAAATTTTCTAGATTGTGCAGTGATTTAGGGGTGACTCACCGCGCCAAAGTCATCTCATTCTTTGAAGGAAATGAACTCGAGCGGATAGACGAACTGGTGGCCATTATGGAATCGGGTTCGGACCTTTTAGTAATAACCGATGCGGGGATGCCAGGGATAAGCGATCCTGGATACCGATTGGTCCGAGCGGCCATTGCGAAAGAGATTCAGGTCCAGGTATTGCCAGGCCCAAGTGCGGTAACTACAGCCCTTCTTCTCTCTGGACTTCCTTCGGACCGGTTCTGCTTTGAAGGATTTCCCCCCAGAACTCAAGGAGCTCGTCGCAGTTGGTTCGAAGCCCTTCTTACCGAAGAGCGAACCATCATCTTCTTTGAAGCGCCGCATCGATTATTGGAAACTTTGGAAGATGCACTTCTTATTTTTGGAGCAGAGCGAAGCGGAGCAATCTGCCGAGAAATGACAAAACATTATGAAGAGATTGTCAGGGGACCGTTGGCAGATTTGTTGGCGTGGGCCGATGGGCGAGAAATAAAGGGTGAGGTCACCATGGTCCTGGCTGGGTTTGATCCAAACAGCCGAACTTTCACTTCCGCCGATTATGTTGCCCAAGTTCTTTCGCAGGAAAAGGCCGGGATTACCCGCAAAGAAGCGATCAATGAGGTTGCCAAAGCACTGGGAGTTCCCAAGCGGGATGTCTTTGATGCGATGGTGGAGCACAAAACTTCGAGCCGTTAACCAAAACGCTAGACTTGCCCCATGTCGTCTGCAGAAAATAAGTCTTTTTACCTGACTACGCCCATTTATTACGTCAATGATGCTCCGCATATTGGCCATGCCTACACAACGGTGGCCGGAGATGTTTTGACCCGTTGGCATCGTCAGCGTGGCGAGAGTGTCTGGTTCCTGACGGGCACCGATGAACACGGACAGAAAGTCATGAACACCGCAGCGCAGAATGGCGTTTCACCCCAAGATTGGTGCGACCGATTAGTCGAAGCCGAGTGGAAGCCCAATTGGAGCCACCTCAATATTGCCAATGATGACTTTATTAGGACCACCGAACCGCGGCACATGGTTCGGGTACAAGCTTTTATGCAGGATTTGAAAGATAAAGGTTTTATTTATTCGGGCAAGTACGAAGGTCCATACTGCATCGGTTGCGAAGAATTTAAATTACCTGGGGATCTGATTGAGGGAAGCTGTCGAATTCATTCCCGCCCAGTTGAAATGGTCAGTGAAGAAAATTGGTTCTTCAAACTTTCCGAATTTGTCCCTGCCCTAATTGAGCGTTACCGCAGCAATCCAGGCGCCTGCGAACCTGAGAGCGCTCGCAATGAGGTTCTGGCATTTTTGGAAGGTGGCGTCTCGGATTTATCAATCTCTCGTTCCACTTTCGACTGGGGAATCCCGGTTCCTTGGGATACCAACCAAGTTATCTACGTCTGGTTTGATGCACTTCTCAATTACGCCACCGCAGTAGGTCTTATGGACGACCCAAATTCGCAAGGTGGAAAGAAGTTTGCCAACACTTGGCCAGCAGATGTCCATCTTGTCGGCAAAGACATTCTACGTTTTCATGCTGTTATCTGGCCGGCGATGTTAATGGCTGCTGGGCTAGATGTTCCGCGCAAAGTTTTTGCTCATGGCTGGTTGCTGGTTGGCGGTGAAAAAATGAGTAAGAGCAAACTCACTGGAATTGCCCCCAAAGACATCACCGATCATTTCGGGGTCGATGCTTTCCGCTATTACTTCCTTCGCGCTATTCCTTTCGGCACCGATGGTTCCTTCTCTTGGGAAGATATGTCGGCGCGGTACACCTCTGAACTTGCCAACGATTTCGGCAATTTGGCTTCACGTCTGACGGCCATGATTGAAAAGTATTGCGGTGGAGTTATCCCTGCAGTTTCCGATGGCGCCGGATTAGTGGAGTACTTGGAAAAGACGGTGCCTGCCGCAGATGCCGCTATTTGTGCCTTGGATTTTCAAGGTGGAATAAACGCGATTATGGATTTCTGCAAGAGAGTGAATGGATACGTAACTGAGCAAGAGCCTTGGGTACTTGCAAAGGACCCTGCAAATAAAGCCGCGCTGGATGCCGTCTTGTACAACACTGCGGAATCCATTCGCGCTTTAGCGGTGCTACTTCACTCT
This sequence comes from uncultured Actinomycetes bacterium, assembly GCA_903850565.1. Taxonomy (GTDB): domain Bacteria; phylum Actinomycetota; class Actinomycetes; order Nanopelagicales; family Nanopelagicaceae; genus CAIMZW01. The sequence continues at coordinate 1,513 of CAINLV010000002.1, read as the reverse complement.
GTAATGCCGGCTACGACAGAGATTCTTTGGGCTTCTCTAGGTGCAGATGTAACGCTAGGTCCGATTGGAGAGCAAACGATTGCGAAGGTCGCAGAGTGGGGCCAACTTCCTGCGGGCTCCAAGGTGACCAAGGGTGCGGTCCTCTTCCCACGGTTGGAAGAAAAAGCCCTTTAATGTCTGATCGTCACTCCCTCAAAGAGCCACGTCCTGACGCTCCAGCCCCAGCCCCCCTCAATCGGCCATGTATTGATGTGCATGCCCATATGGAGTTGGTTACCGAAAGTGAGCCGGATTCGCAGGAGATTCGCGACCTTCTAGATGCCGCGGCGGACGCTGGAATTGATCGGGTAGTTCAGGTTGGTTACTCGGCCGAACAATCTGCTTGGGGAGTCCGCTGCGCAGATGCTTTTCCCGGCAGAGTCTTGGCGGCTGTCGCATTGCATCCCAACGAGGCGCCGGTGGTTAATGACCTTGAAGGTGATCTCGCAAAAATTGCAGAGTTGGCAAAACATCCTCGTGTGCGCGCGATTGGCGAGACAGGTTTGGATTTCTTTAGAACTGAACCAGAGTTGCGCGAACGACAGGCCTACTCCTTTAGACGTCATATTGCGCTGGCGAAAGAGGTCGATAAGGCGCTTGTGATTCACGATCGCAATGCACACCGCGCCGTACTCGATACCCTCCTTGATGTTGGTGCCCCCGAGAAAACGATCTTCCATTGTTACTCGGGGGATGCCGAAATGGCACGCGAATGCATTAGCGCCGGCTACATCCTCTCCTTTGCAGGAACAGTTACATTTAAGAACGCTCCCGAACTTCGAGAGGCCGCGAAGTTAGTTCCCATAGAGCAACTTCTGATCGAAACAGATTCGCCCTTCTTGGCTCCCGCACCACATCGAGGTGCGCTAAATACCCCAGCACAGGTGGCAAATATTCTCCGCTTTGTAGCTGATCTGCGCGATGTAAGTGCGGATTACCTCGCCGATCAAGTAACAGAGAATGCGCTCCGTCTCTTTGGGAGCTTTGATTAAGTGAGCACGCTCTTAGGAGCCGCCGAGATTCGTGAAATTGCGGCGCGTATCGGGGTAAATCCTACGAAAAAATTGGGTCAGAACTTTGTAGTCGACGCAAATACCTGTCGCAGGATTGTGAAGGTCGCTGATCTCCAGAGTGATGATGTTGCTCTGGAGATCGGTCCTGGACTTGGCTCGCTCACCTTGGCTCTCTTGGAAATCGCTAAGAGCGTTATCGCAATTGAGATTGATGCTCGTCTTGCAGAGGAGTTACCGAACACGGTCGTGGCGCATGGTTTTGAGAGTCAGAAGTTGATCGTTCGCAATGAAGATGCGTTGACGACGCAAACTCTGCCGTTAGATCCAACAATTCTTGTCGCCAATCTTCCCTACAACATTTCGGTGCCAGTCCTGCTCCACTTCCTCGAGAAATTTCCGACCATTCGTTCGGGAGTCGTGATGGTGCAGAGCGAGGTGGCTGATCGTCTAGTGGCAAAACC
>CAINLV010000001.1 GCA_903850565.1 uncultured Actinomycetes bacterium | reverse complement strand
AGATGGTTCCAAATATGGCGTGCCGCAAATGGTTATCGGGCGCGCAGCATTTGGAAAACTAGGAAATATTCTTCCTTCAATATTTAACGCAGGCGCCGCCGGTATCGGTTGGTTTGCGGTCAACTCCGTCTCTGGTGCATTTGCTTTGGCCAGCCTGACCAAGTTGAGCAATATTCTTTCGCTTCTCATCGTAGTTTTGATTCAGGTCACTATTGCCTTCATCGGACATAACTTGGTGCAAACTGTTGAAAAATACTTAATGCCCTACCTGATTGTCGTCTTTGGAATTGCCGCAGTAATCACGATGAGCAAGAGTCACTTAGCTACTCATGGAAAGCCATTCCCTGGTGCATTCTTGGTATTTGTCGGCGCCGTTTACGGCTATGCCGCAGGTTGGAATCCATTCTCAGCTGACTATGCTCGCTATCTTCCAAAGAGTGAAGATCCTAAGAAGACCGGTCGCTTCGCTGCAGCTGGCCTCTTTATTTCAACTACCGTTCTACAAATTGTTGGTGCTGCCGCAGTAACCGCAGGAATGCGCGATTACGGTGCGAAAACCAACCCGGTCGCTGACTTCACCGACGCTCTTCCTGGTTGGCTTGCTAAAGCTGTCCTTCTCGGAATCGTCATCGGATCTATCTGTGCAAACGTGTTGAACATTTACTCAGGTTCCATGTCTTTCTTGACGATTGGATTCAAGTTAGGTTCACATCAACGCCGGGCCATTGCTTCAGTTGTTTTCGGAGTCCTGGGATTCCTCTTGGCCCGAAGCGCTATGAATAATCCGGCAAATAACTATGAAAACTTCCTTCTGGTCATGTCCTACTGGATTGGTCCGTGGTTGGGAGTAATGGCTGCGGATAAAGTTATTCGCAAGGGCGCATCTATCGAAAGATTGCTCTTTGCCGATCGCGAAAATCCAGCTGGACCGATCGCCTTCATTATCGGTGTGGTCGTCTCTATCTGGCTCTTTGCCAATCAGAAGTACTACATCGGAGTGGTTCCAAAACACAATGGTAACTTTGGCGATTTAGCCTTCCCGGTTGGATTCGCTCTAGCCTTTGCAATCTACTTTGCAATCGGGCGAAAGAAAGTTCTTTCGGAGAAGTAAAAAGGTAAAAAGAAGTGGAATAGGTCAGAAGCCGCGATTGGTTTCTGACCTATTTTCTTGGGGTAACTAAATTGAGAGAGTTGAAACAATGAGTGATCAAGAATTTATGGCCCATGCAATTGCCGCAGCACGTCAGGGTCGAAGCGAAGGCGGAATTCCAATTGGTGGCGCTTTAGTGGTTGATGGAAAAGTATTGGGGACTGGGTACAACAAACGGGTACAAGAGGGCAGTGCGATTAAGCATGGTGAAACCGATTGCTTAGAGAATGTCGGACGTCTACCAGCGAAGGTTTATCGCCAGGCGACGATGTACACGACCCTTTCACCCTGCAATATGTGTACTGGGGCCATCTTGCTCTACGGAATTCCACGCGTGGTTCTAGGCGAAAACGAGACCTTTATGGGCGCCGAAGATTTGTTGCGTGCAAATGGCGTTGAAGTGATCAATCTTAATTCGCCAGAATGCAAAGAGATGATGCGTACCTTTATTGCCGAAGAACCTGAGCTGTGGAACGAAGATATCGGAGTCTGATTATTTAATAGTCCCGACAATTCGTTCGGCGGCCAATCTTCCTGAAATTAGTACCATGGGTACGCCGACGCCGGGTTGGGTTCCCGAACCAGCAAAGACCACGTTTTCAAACCCTTGCGCCATGTTGCGCGGGCGAAATGGTCCAGTCTGGAAGAAGGTATGGGCGCTTGCAAAAGGCGCTCCGCGCTCCATTCCCTGTGCCTGCCAATCCAACGGTGTTGTTGTGGATTCAACTTCAATCGCATCGCCAAATCCGTCGTAGCCACGATCTTCTAAAGTTTGAATCATCTGATCGCGATATCGGCTTTTTTCAATAGTCCAATCAATATCGGCATCTAAATTGGGGGTGGGGAACAAGACGTAGTAAGAGCTTTTTCCTGGTGGCGCCAAATCTGGATCATCATGGGTTGGTACCGTGACCAAGAGACTTGGGTCTGTCATTAAAGTTTTTTTATTGATCAGTTCATCGAAGACGCCATCCCAGGATTGGCCGAAGTGAATATTGTGATGGGCGAGTCGATCGTATTTCTTGCTCGATCCAATCAACATGGTGACGCAGGATGGCGAATATTTGAGTCGTTTTACCGATGGCGGAGTGGATCCCAGAAGTTCTCGCCACGCTACGGGCAAATCAGGATTGAGTATTAAAGCATCGCATTCAATTCGTTCTCGGGCAGCGGTAATAACTGCTTTTGCTCTACCGTTGTTATGTTCAACGGAGGTGACGGTGGTGTTGTAACGAAAGGTCACGCCATGTTTTTCTGCGGCACCAGCTAACGCATTAGGAACTGCATGCATTCCACCTTTGGGAAAGAAAACCCCATTTACTGAGTCCATATAAGCAATGACGGCATAAATGGCCAATGCTTGTTGCGGGCTTACTCCGGCATACATCGCCTGAAACGAATAAATTTTTTGAGTCCGTGGATCTTTGAGAAATTGATTTACTTTCGGTGCAAGTCGTTTGAAGCCGCCCAATGCAACCAGCCGTGCCAAATTGGGAGTGAGCAAATTTAATGGCGAATCAATATTTCGATCTATAAAATCGTTCATTTCATACTTATATAACTTGGTAACGAATTCAACATACTTTCCATAGCCAGCAGCTTCATCTGCTCCAATTACGGCAGCAATTTCTGCTTGCATTCGATCTGTTTCTGGGAAGACATCTAATTGCGAACCGTCGTGATAAAAGGCACGATAGAGCGGCTGGAGTGGCAAGAGTTCCAACCAATCTTTCAACTCTTCTCCTACGCAAGCCAATGCATCGGCAATAAGGTCCGGCATAGTAAGAACGGTTGGGCCGGTGTCAAAGGCGTAGCCCTCTTTATGGAGAACTCCATTTCGACCTCCGGGCACGGCTTCTCGTTCGAGAACAGTTACTTTTCGTCCAGCGCCGGCTAAACGTAACGCTGCACTCAATCCGGCTAGGCCGGCTCCAACTATTACGACGTGATCGGTTGGTCCCTTTACTTGACGCGGCATATATTCCTTAGACAGTTCGGGCAATAGCGATTGCTATTAAGTCGTGCATATGTTTTTGACCTACGGCGGAAATTTCTGGATGTGAGAGCGCCTGTTGGGCAGCGGTAGTTAAAGTATCAATGAGTCGTTCAACCGAATCGAGGGCACCGGTTTCAGTAATAATCGTTCGAATCGCATCAATGCCATCGTGAGCTAAATCTTTATCGCCAAATAACTGCGCGATTTTTGCTCGTTGTGATTCGTCGGCCCGTTCTAGTGTCGTTGCCATAAGTACGGTTCGCTTGCCTTCGCGAAGATCATCGCCGGCAGGTTTTCCGGTTTCCAGTGGGTCGCCAAAGACACCTAAAATGTCGTCACGCAATTGGAATGCTTCTCCCAAAGGCAGGCCGTATTCGGAATATCTCTGGATCAATTCCGGGTTGGAATTTCCACTTAAGGCGGCACCGAAATGAAGTGGTCGTTCGATGGTGTATTTTCCAGATTTAAAACGAGCGACGCGTAGCGAACGTTCTACGCTCTGGGATGCCAAGGCCTGTTCAAAAACATCAAGGTACTGTCCGGCCATCAGTTCAACGCGCATTTCGTCATACATGGGTAACGATCCGACCAAAGCGTTCGCAGAGATTCCAGATTGGTGCAGCATTTTTGCCGACCAGATCAGAGCCAAATCTCCCAGCAAAATTGCGCTGGAAATTCCGAATTGTTCGGCCGAACCTTGCAAAGAATTGGTTCGATGCATTTTCTCAAATGTTCTGTGAATTGAAGGTGCACCGCGACGGGTATCCGATCCATCCATGACATCATCATGAATAAGTGCGCAGACGTGAATCAATTCCAACGAAGAGGCAGCAGCCAGAGTCTGGGGAGTTAATGAGGCGCCACTTCCCAAGAAGCCGACAAGGGCAAATAGGGGGCGAAGTCGCTTTCCGCTTTCTAGAAGGAATCGTTCTAGGGAATCGGCAACGGGGTCAAGTTCTGACCCAATATTGCGTAAATAGCCATTTTCAACCTCAATAAATTGGCTCAACGCCGAGTTGATGGCAATTCTTAGTTCGGCCAGGCTCGATTCTTTCGATATTTCCACGTACCAACGGTACCGTTCCCCGCTATGGAGGCAACTTCAATTTCCGTGGAGTTCTTTCCGCCTAAGGATCAGGCCGGGGAGGATCGACTGTGGCACGCAACAAAGCAGTTGCAGCCGCTTCACCTCAATTCCGTCTCGGTCACATATGGTGCAGGTGGTTCCACCCGAGACCGAACTGTACGAATCACTAAGGAGATTACGGAGCGAACTGGAATTGCAACGGTTGCCCACCTGACTTGCGTTGGTTCCACTCAAGAAGAATTACGCTCCACCTTGACCCAATATAAGCAAGCAGACATTAAATCGATTTTGGCGTTACGGGGTGACCCATCGGGTGGACCTAGCTCACCGTGGGTTTCCACGGCCGGAGGATTAGATCATGCCGATCAACTGGTTTCGTTGGCCCGGGATTTTGGTGGATTTGAGATAGGTGTTGCAGCTTTTCCAGATGGACACCCAGCATCCGGGGGAAATTTTGAGCGGGATATAGATGTACTTCTGCGCAAAGAAGATTTAGGTGCCACTTTCGCTACTACGCAATTTTTCTTTAATGCCCAAAGTTGGATTGATCTCGTCGAACGATTGAAGAAGCGTGGTTCGCATATGCCGGTAATAGCTGGAGTTTTGCCAATAACCAATGTCAAACAATTGATTCGAATGGCTGAGTTAGGTGGAACACCGATTCCTCAGGAGATGCAAGCCCGCTTTTCCACGATTGCCGACGACCCAGACGCGGTTCGCAAAGTGGGCGTGGAAATTGCAACAAAGTTATGCGAAGAGTTATTGAATGCCAAAGTTCCAGGGTTGCATTTTTATACTATGAATTCTGCAGCAGCCACGATGGAAATCGCGACAAACCTCAAGTTGGTTAAACATGAATAAAGATATTTTCTTTCAGCAGTGGAGCAAACTTCACGGAAACGTTGAAGTAACTGGAATTGTTAAAGGGTGGCTGACTATTTCTTATGCCGTTGTTCGGCCGCTCAATCTCTTAAAGGTTCCAGCATCTGCTGTCACAATCAGTGGATTGGTTTTTGGAGTAGCCCTCTGGCGAAATAGTTCCCAATGGTTTGGCTTACTTTTCCTAGCGCTCTCTTTGCTCAGCGATGGGCTGGATGGAAGTTTGGCTATTATCGGTGGCAAAGAATCATTGCGTGGTGCCGCGTTAGATTCGGTTGTGGATCGGGTAACTGAAGTCTTTTGGGCACTTACTTTTTACGCCATTGGTGGGCATATTGCAATTGTATTCTTAGCCTGGCTCATTGCCAGCACTCAGGAATATGCCAGAGCCAGAATGGGCGGATTGGGATTGCATGACATCGGTGTTGTCTCGATTTCGGAACGACCAGTCCGGGCAAGTTTGCTGGCGATTGCGCTGGTAGCGCATCTGCTTTCGCTAAATTTTGCACAACCATTAGCAATTATTTGGCTGGGCATGCAAACGTGGAGTTTGCTCTCAGTGATGCGATTCGCTTACTTGCGATTGCGGTGAAATTAGCGCCTTTATTGCGTCAGTAACAATTTCTGCACTTATTCCAACCAAAGGCAGTCCACCGCCTGGGTGCGCCGAACCGCCAACACAGAAAAGATTCTTAAGCGGTGACCTATTGCTGGCACGAAGAAAGGCGGATTTCGCCGAGTTACTAGAGGTCCCGTAGATGGAACCACCCGGAGCTCGTACTTCATTTTCAAGATCCAGGGGGGTGCGAAATTCCATGACTTCCAAACGTTGGGATACCTCTAAGCCTAAGGCATCCAATTTTTCAATAAGTTTTTGAGCATATTTTTCTGGTGACTGCGACCAATCCCATCCACTGCCGGGCTCGTGGCGAGGTGCGTTGACCAAGACAAACCAGGATTCTTTATTGGGATTCTTGGTCATCTCTGGATCGGCGGGAGCGCAGATATAAAGTGTGGGATCGTTCACGGGAATTTTCTTAGAAAATATCTGATCAAATTCGGCATCGTAATCTTCGGGAAAATATATGGTGTGGTGATTCATCTTCTTTGGTGCATGATCTAAGCGCGAATTATCCAATCCCAAGAGGAGAGAAAATCCAGCAAGGGATTTTTCCGACTTTGCCAGTTTTTTTCGTTCGACCTTAGTGACCGAAAGATCGCGGGGGAGCAACTGGTTGTAAACCACTTCCGCGTCGGCATTTGCAACTACATAATCAGCCAAGACGGTGTGACCAGATTCTGTTTCAATTCCCGTAGCTATCCCATCTTTATGAAGAATGGACGCGACGGAGGTATTGAGATGGAAGATTACGCCAAGCTTACGATTGCGTTCCTCCAACGCTTCGCTTAATTTCCCGATTCCGCCTTGAATATGCCAGGCACCGAATGCGCTCTCTACAAATGCAATAGTGAGTAAAACTGCCGGCGCCTTACGTGGGTCAGAGCCTGAGTAAGTGGCATACCTATCCACGATCTTAGAAAGGTGTGGGTCTTCGGTGTAGGCACGAGTGAGCTTTCGCAACGAAGTGAAAGGAGCAATCTCTTTCATTTCGCCAAAGAAATTCTTGCGCATAAGCAAGGAGGCGATGGATTTTAATTCGGACTCTACAAAAGGTTCTCTAGCCACATCCCACATATGCTCGGCTCGTTGCATGAGTCGATGCCATTCATCTGCTGCCTTTTTCCCAAGTGCTGATTCAATCTCCTGGGTGATGCGAAATAACGAAAGATTGGGAAAGATAATAGTTTTTCCATCAGCAAAGTGATATTCAAAGGCTGGGTCAACGGGCAGCACTTTAACTGTCAGTTCGAGTCGCTTGCCAGTCTTGAGAAAGAGATCGCGATAAACCGCAGGCAAGGTGAGTAAGGAAGGACCTGTATCAAAGGCATAATCGCCGATCCATTCGGTCCGGCATTTCCCACCAGTCCGAGAAGATTGTTCAAATATTTCAACTTCGTTACCAGCTTTTGCTAGCCGCGCCGCAACGGACATACCTCCGATGCCAGCGCCAATGATGACGATTTTTGCCATTACGAGATCAACCGGTCCCGCCATTGCAACTTGCCTTGTGACTTCTGGCGCCAGGAAAGTCCAATGAGAAAAATGAGGTAGATAGTGGAAAGAGGATGAAGTATCGCCGTGAATGCCGAAGATCGAGTTCGCACTGCTGTAATCAATCTAGAACTCCAAATTGCAAGGAATGCGCTCCAGCCCCACGGAGAACCACTGATTGCCAACAGTATTGGGAAGAGACCGGTCCACAGTAGGAGCGCTATTGCAAGCAATGTTCCTGGGACTCCGCCAAAGGCGGTCCACAACGACTTGGTGTAGCCACTGTTGAGTTCGCGGGCGGAGGAATACATTCGGCAATGTGCAACCTGACTTCCTTCGGCCACGCCACCTCTAAATCCCGCCGACTTCAAGGCCCTGGCTAATTCCAGATCATCTAAGACTTTCGCTTTGATAGATGAGTGGCCGCCGATTGATGTATATGCACTTCGCTTCACCACAAAGAATTGACCATTGGCAATAGTCATGGAACGACTAGAAATCTTTTCGGCCAATCGAAGTGGGACGCTGGCCATCCAGGACCACTGCAGCAGCGGTTGAATTAATCGTTCCGCAAGAGATCCGACCAGTTCATGCGGATAGGGAGAGATAAAGTCCCAATCCCATCGCTGCATATTGCAGATGGCCGCCGCGATGGCTTGCTGATCTAAAACCACATCGGCATCTACAAATACGAGAAATTTCCCAGAAGCAACCTCAGCCAATTGGCGGCAGGCATTGGGCTTGCCTAACCAACCAGGGAGAAGTTCGCCGCTTCGGATAACGCGCACTGATTTTTCCGGGTATTGCGAGAGTTTTTCGAAAGTGGCATCGGTGGAGTGATCATCCACGACTAGAACTTCACTTCGACTCAGTAGTTGTTGCGCTAAAACGGTCGGAATAACTACATCAACATTGGATTCTTCGTTGCGCATCGGAATCAAGATTGATACCGATGCCTCTACCAATTCAGCATCACTTCTTCGGACAACGCGCATCGTGAGGGCATTGAAGACGGTCATCACCCAGGCAGTGGTAGTAAGAACTGCAACGGAGGTAGTAAGTATGGAGATCATAAATTAGAAATCATCGGGTCGACCAAACCAAGTCTTGAATAGATAAGGAAGGAAGACCAAGCCAAAAATAATTCCGCCAATTAGCGCAACTCCAGGGCGATGAAAAAAGAAAATGTTGCCGACTACGCCGGAGAACCAAGTCCAGAGTAAGAAAAGATTTATGGCTGTGAAATTTGCACCGCGCTTGCGACGTTCTTTAGGAAGAATCAGGTTCAGTAATCCCATGAGCACGATTCCAGCGAAGAGCCATCCAAATGCATTGGAGAGTGGGATTTGAGACTCAAGTGGAACGTGAGCGCCTTTGATAACCCAACTCCATCGGCCATCGGCAACCATCTGTGGATCCAGGAATAAATCCCACGCCATCAGCCCGACACCGCCATATAGAAAAACCCATTGTGGTGAAACTTTCCTAGCGGCGACTAGGACTGGGTGAGAAAGCATGATCCAGGCAAATGGAACCACAACGGGAACTCCAAGAATTTGAATCCCTAGGCTCTGGCTATAACTGTAATCTCCAAAGGGCCAGCCAGTTCTACTTCCCAACATTTCAACACCTAAGGAAAAAACGAAAGTGGTGAGAAGGAATATGGCGGTGTACTTAGGTCCATAGGAGAGCCACGAGTGCGTTGCCATTAACCCTGCCGCAGAGTAAACGGTCAAGAAGGTAATTACTCGTAAAGTTGCGCCGCTAACTAAGGGATAACTTATTTGGCAAGCTATTGCTAGCAGTAGCAATCCATAGAGTACGAAACTGCTACGAGTGGAAATTCCTCTGCGCCGGTCACCTCGAGGTTGAAATTGGCGAATGGACATGGGCTAATTCTGCCGTATAGAAGGAGATTCAAAATCACCGCGTTGCTCGATAACGGCAAAGCGCGCGAAGAGTTCCTCCGAATACCACCGAAAAGTGTTGGTATTTGCTATTGCTTGGCGATGAGCAGCGCCGTTGTAGGCAAATTCTTTAAGACTGGCGCCATCTCTCCAGAGCGAAAAAGTGCCTTGGAGTCCGATGGGGGCTTCCCCGATTCCGATGGCGGCAAGCAATCCTTCGGACTCATGCAGGCTTTTGGAAACTGGGGGGACCGATTTCCAGAAACGAAGGTTCTCCCTGGGCACGATCTTTGCTCTAGTTATGGCAGCAACGGGACCGTTCCAGTCTGGAAGTGAAATCGGGGTGAAAGGTTCTTGGCCACTCCACATGCCATGAGCCGAAATTGGCTTCAAGGTGAATCGAACTTCGGAGCGAGCAAACTTGCGCCAATTATTTACCAAGGCAGAGTTATCAAATCTGGAAATTTCAGATTCGGGCAGAGAGATCAACATTCCCCAGCGATGTGGGTCAGCATCTAGCGGAGTAAAACTTTCACCTTTTCCAGTCCCCAACAATTTGTAAAATGAAATTGTCGAATTCTTCTTTAGGCGATTTAGCCCGCTTCGATCTAGAGCCATATGTGCAATGGCCAATGGGACAGATGCGCTGGGAATACTCCAAAAATACAGAAGAACTATCACACCGAAATACCGGCGGTCTTCACGATTTCGATGATCACTTCATGCGGGTGATCCCACATGGGTGCATGTCCGCATTCAGGAAGGATGATCCATTTGGAATGTGCTGGTGCCAATATTCGCTCTTGGCAGGTGCGAGCTGGAAGGGTGTTATCACTATCTCCGAAAATAATGGTGACTGGAATATCAGAAGATATTGGTTTATCGAAACGTTTCTTGAGCAATCCATCCCATGCTGGAAAATATCCCAGCGCACTTCCCATGGCCATGGTGGCATCTAGGCAGGTTTCAAAACTTAACTCTTTCCAGAGTGGGCTCACCGAGGCAAATCCAATTTTTCGGGCCCATTCAAATCGGACCAAGTTCGGGGCCATAACTTTTAACCCGCTGGCTAAATGTTTCGATGCAGCAGCACCCGGCAATCTGGTCCAAAACGGAGTCAGCCAGAGCCCGGCAGGTGCAACTCCAGTAACAGAGAGCACTTGAGTTGGATTGGCGGCGGCCATTTCCAAAGCCACCCAACCACCAAGAGAATTTCCGGCAACATGGAATTTGTGAATTCCCAATTCATGAATTTTGCGAAAAACTAATTCTGAAAGCGCTGGGGGATCCATGTGCTGACCTGGGTCGTAGGCAGAATTTCCGTGTCCCGGAAGATCAATCAAGGTGATTCGAAAGCGCTTTCGAAGTTCCGGAGTAATGGTCTTCCATGCCGTGCTGGCCGAACCCATTCCGTGGATGAGAATGAGATCTTCACCTTCGCCAAAGGTTTGGCTCCAAATCATCTACACCACCCCTGTTTATCGCCTATTTGCTTCAAAAATTATATCGTTACAATCCTTGGAATGGACCGTTCAATTCTTGACCCTCAGGTAAGAAAATCCCTTGACCTCTTTCGCATTGAATGTGATGTTTTGGAATGCGACCCAGCGATGGCCGATACCGCCGCGTTCTGCGAACACTATGGCTTTTCCCTGGCCCAGGCGGCCAACACCATTTTGGTTTCTTCCAAGAAAATCGAACCACCTAAATATGCCGTTTGTGTTGTTCTTGGAACCACTCGATTGGATGTTAATAAAAAGGTTAGCGAGCTCATGGAAGTTAAGCGTCTCTCGTTCGCCGATGCTGAAGTGACTCAATCGCTAACGGGCATGGCGATTGGGGGAGTGACCGCCATCGGCATAAGTGAGATACCTATCTATGTGGATTCCAAAGTGATGGATCAAGAACGCGTCGTAATGGGCGGGGGAAATCGTTCGAGCAAAATTATTCTTGACCCACAGCAGTTACTAAATCTTCCAGGAATAACGGTGGTTGAAAATTTAGCGGTGGCGAAAACTGAGTAATCTATGAAAGGGATTGAACAGTGGCATCGATCAATGATTGATTAGCGGCCAAGGAATCTCCAAACGAAACACCCAGTTGAATCCATGCACCATTCACCAACATATCAAGTTGCCACAAGTGAAATTCTTGGGTTGAAGATTGACGCTTGAGGAGAAAGTATGCCTGACTTTCTGAAATGCCAGGTACATCCACCTTCACGAATCCAGCTTTAGTCCACAGGGGAACTCGGGAATTAAAAAGAGTTCCATCATCTAGCGCCCAGTATGTAGTCAATCCAATTGCCGCTCGTTGCACTCCGTAAGAACAGGCAATTCCACCATTATTAATAATTTGTTCTAGGTCAGTTCCGTGTGCTGGTTTCCACTTGGTATCCACCCACACTGATTTGGGTTCGATCTTTTGCATCGCTGGGAGCATTTGTGCATCTAAGCAAGATGCCGGAACGTGCGTGAAGGCGCTTTGTGTCGCCGAAGGCGTCATGCTTGGCGATGGATTGGCGGTCGCGGTAGCAGTCGGAGTCGGGGAAGTTTGTTGAACTCCACACCCGGTAAGCAGGACTGCGGCAGAAAAGAACAAAACAAGTGACTTGATTCGCAACGTAACCACTCCTTCTTTGATAATCACTATGGGATGATACTTGAACGAACCTCTCGCTTCCTTATGAATGATGGTGGTCTTCAATTGATTTTTCATATCATGGCCCTTCTCGTTTGTGCCGTTGTCATTTACCTCGCTTGTGAACTTTTTGTAAATGCTGTGGAATGGCTTGGGGTTCGATTGAAAATGGGGACAATTGCCATAGGAACTGTTTTGGCAGCAATTGGCACTGCGCTTCCTGAAAGTGTGGTGACCTTAGTTGCAGTGACGATGGGCAAATCAGTGCATTCAAAAGATATTGGGGTGGGTGCTGCGATGGGCGGCCCGCTTGCCTTGGCAACGATCGCCTACGGCGTATCTGGATACATGTTATTGAGCAAGAAGCGCGGCCCTAATCCCCTCAAAGGGGTAGATCTTGCCCAACTTCCCAAAGATCAAAAATGGTTTCTCAGTATCTTTATTTTCAAGGTCGCCCTTGGTCTAGTTGCATTTACCTTTAAACCTTGGCTAGGTCTGTTGTTCTTCGCCGCCTATGTGGCCTACTTCATCAAGGAGATGCGGGCCGATAGCGAAAAACACAGTGATATGGATTTAGAACCGCTCAAACTTCAACCAAAGCGTGCCGTTCCTTCAGGCTTGGCAGTTGCAGTTCAAACCATTGGTGCATTGATCGTCATCTTCATTTCATCCCAATTATTTGTCGGTCAATTGGAGTGGGTGGGACCAAAGCTGGGGCTTTCCGCCACGGTAACCGCACTTTTATTATCTCCGGTCGCAACCGAACTTCCGGAAATTATGAATGCAATTATTTGGATTCGGCAGGGCAAAGTTTCTTTGGCACTTGCCAATATCAGCGGAGCCATGATGATTCAGGCAACCGTTCCTTCCGGACTTGGAATCCTATTCACTCCGTGGAAATTCGATGGCCCACTTATTCTCTCTGGAGTGGTGACAATCGTTTCAATCCTTTATTTGCTTCTACTCTTTCGCATTAAGAAGTTTGAGCCTTACCGACTTTCGGCCGCTGGAGTTTTCTACGGAATATTCGCCGTAGGGCTGATTTTGATGAATTAAATTCCCACAACCATGGGCGTCGCATTGGTTATTCGGAGTAACTCGGCAAATGAGGTTGGGTAAACCGCATGCGGGTGACCTGCTGCAGCCCAAACAACGTCGTAATCGTTAAGCGCTTCGTCGATGACAATTGTCGCTGGGGAAAGCCATCCAATTGGGGCTACGCCACCTATAGAAAACCCACTTTGTTCTTTGACGTAGTTCGCATCCACACGCTCTAGCGATGCAATCCCAAGGTTCTTCGCAATCAGCTCTGTATCTACTCGATGCCGCCCACTTGTTATCACTAGTAAAGGAGAATGATCGGGAAGTTTGAAAATCAGGGAAGAAGCTATTTGTCCCACTTCAATATCAAGAGCTGCTGCGGCTTCGGCCGCTGTTCGTGCGCTGTCAGAAAGTATATGAACTTTTCCCGGTACATCGTGATCTTCCAAGGCGGCGATGACTCGCTTGACTGCTGCTTTTTCTTTCACGTGTTCCATGAGGCAACTCTAGATGAGGCACAGAGCCGAATGAAATTAGAGAAAGAGAACCGAACTGTTTTCATCCAGAAGTCGATATCCCAATTTGATATAAATTCCATTAGAGGTCGGATTTGAAGCATCGGTATACAGCATCAGTTGTGCTGGAAGTTCTAACAGTATTTTAGAGACGGCTGCGGTGCAGTAACTTGCAAAACCTTTGCCTCGAAGTTCGGGTGGAGTGTAAACCGGTCCAATCCGCGCAACGTTTCCAGTAGGACCAGCCACAATAGCGGCATGGCCGACCATGCTGACGAAACGACCTTCATGGCGCCAGAAAAAGAGTTCACCATTTTCAATTTTCTTGGCAACTGACTCTTCAACGCCATCCATTATTAGTTCTGCTTCTACTCCAAAAGCCATCATCCACTCCAAAGCAAGTTCATATTCAGCAGAAGTAGCGGTAAATAATTCACCGTCATATTTTGGTTCGTGGAGTACCGAAAGCGTATAAATCAATTCACCTCGAGTTGATTTAATGGGACGAGGGTTTGGATGCCGCTGAAAAAAGAGGCGTAGAAACTCTGCCACCAATTCCTTAGGGCCTGACACTCCGGGCAATTGGGGGTCGGCGGCAATTACGGCATTAACCGCTTCGGAAAGGAGTTCTGGAGACATCGGAGTAAGCACCAAAGGGTGGGCATGGGTACGCATCATCAAGCTCACGGTTTTGTCTTGATCGTTTTGTACCAACCACCAAAAGCAGGCATCAGTATCTCGCTCGGTTCCGGAAATTGAAGTAGCTACGCTACCTATGAGATTGGTACGAAAAGGATCCAGCGAACGTACTTCAAGAGTTCGATGAAGAAAGTCTTGTGGATTTGCTGCACGAATAATTGTCATGGTCGAAATATTCGCCAGAGGTAGGAAGGGCGTTCTCCGTGCGCTGGCAAGCTAACAAATTCCCCTACGCGGACCCCACCATTGTTCTTAATAACTTTCTGGGAGGCTAGATTTTCTATATTCGTAGTCAGTTCGACGAAGGGCATATCCAACTCCCAGGCATAGGGGAGAATTTGCCGCAGCGCTGAGGTCGCATAGCCTTTCTTCTGCTGCCACGGCGCAACCGAGTAACCAATATGTCCTAAGCAATGATCGGGTAAATCTGTCGTTCCATAAACCCAGCGAAAATTGATACTTCCAACAACTTCGCCATCCCACATCCAGCGGTAGTAGCCGGGTAGCCGTGGCACTTCGGTACCGTCATCTAAAATCACATCTCCGCCAAGTGCAAGCGGATCATCCTTAGAAGCCACAAGTGCCTCGGGGAAAAGTGCTATAACTTCCAACTCCTTGACGGATCGATCGGCAGTTCCTTGGTCGCCAGTCCAACCCTGGCGTAAGGCTTGCGCGTAGCTAGGTAGTAATTCCACCGAAGGTTTGAGAATCTTCATGTCATAAGCGTTCCATAAGAGTTCACTTCTTGGCAGATAATTATCTGTAAGTTAACCCAGTGCCTCATCGCCCATCCATTAGTGAATCTGCCCATCGAGCCCGAAATATGATCTGGCTGGGTTTTGGCATTATGGGCATTATGGCCAACGCCTGGGTTCCTAGAATTCCCGAAATTAAAGTGGCGTTGGGTCTAACTAATTCGCAGTTTGGTTTCGCTTTGGTGGGAAGCCCCATGGGTTTAATTGTTGGCGCGCAGCTTGCCGGTAGAGCTGTACATAAATTTGGTTCTCGAAGAGTTGCCCTCATCTCAGGCTTAGAAATGTCCTTTGGGCTATTGCTTTTAGGAATGGCACATTCGGTGTGGATGTTGGTTATCTCCCTTTTCGTGATGAGCATCGGATATTCCGGCATCGACAATGCCATGAATACGCAAGCCGTAGCGGTGGAACTTATTTTGAAAAAGAAATATATGTCCGGCTTTCATGGCTCGTGGAGCGTTGGCGCTTTGGTTGCAGCGGTGCTCGGGGGAGTCTTGTCGCATCACACAACCCCAGAGGAAAATATCGTCGGAGTTGCCATCATCTCATTTCTCGCATTCATCCCAAATTTGCTTCGGCTACTTCCCGATGAGTTGGATGGGCATTTAGGAACTAGCGAAGAGATTTCGGGGAAGATTCCGCTCTTTGGAAAAGAAGCCAAGGTTCTTTGGCTCATTGGTTTTGGTCTCATTGGATGTCTCATCCCAGAAGCGGCTGCATCCGATTGGGGTGGCATCTTGCTTCATGAACATATGAATATTGGAACTGGATTAGACGCCACGGCTTTTGGCGCATTCGCAATGGCAATGATTGTTGGAAGATTTTCTGGAGATCGCCTTATGACTAAATACGGTGCCGCCAGAATTGTGCGCCTGGGTGGTTATTTCGGAGGAGTTGGCCTGGGATTATCTATCGCCCTAGCTGTTCCACTCTCTTCGTGGAATAAGTATGTAGCGCTGGCCACCATTATCGTCGGATTCATTATTGCCGGACTTGGGATTGGCCCAATGGTTCCTGCATTCGTATCTGCTACTGGTCGAATGATTAATTACGCACCTTCGGTTGCAATCGCACGTGTCGGAGTAATTAGTTTGATCGCTTATTACCTTGGACCTGTCGTAACGGGAAGCTTGGCCGATTTAATTAATCTGCCGGTTGCAATGTATTTCCCCTGCGCCGTATTGATCTTGGCGGGCTATCTTTCCAAAGCGATTAAGGATGAACCGCGCTCTATCGCCTAATTAATGATCCAGGTTCGTATGAGCGAATATGCTGCAATCGTAAAGAGCAGGATGGCAAACCAGCGACGAAGTTTGGCTGCGGGAACTTTGGAAGCATTATGCGATGCCAACGTTGAAACAATAATTGCTGCCGACCCCATGGCAATCGGAATGGACCATCGAATTTCGTGCCAGACGCTGTGGTGCGCGAAAAATGCGGTGAGGCTATTGAGCGCGATGATCAGTAGCGAAGTACCTGCTGCCTTGTTTTGGGGGGTGTGATAAAACAAGACTAGAACTGGAATTGCCAGGAAGCCGCCACCAATCCCAAATAGCCCAGTCACTGCGCCAATGACCAAGGAGATAAGGATCAAAATTGCGAAGGGGATTCGTTTTTCCGGATTAGAGGTCAATGGCTTTCCAAGCATGGACGATCCAGCTACACAGAGGATCAAGGCAAATCCGGTGACCAGGACATTGCCCGATAGGTGCTTAGAGAGCGCCGATCCGCCGATATTGGTTACTAGCCCAATTGCCCATATGGTCGCGGCATCTCGCACGAGTACATCTTTGCTGCGGAATTTTGGGATAGTTCCGAAGCCGGCAGCCAAGAAGACCACGGCTAGGGCGGCAGTAGTGGCATGGGCCGGACTGAAGTGGAAGATATAAAGAAGTATGGGGACCGAGAGCATCGCCCCGCCAGCCCCGACTAGCCCCAGAACCGTCCCAATAAAACTTCCGGTCAGCAGAGCTAGGGCGATATGCATGGGTGCATCGTGCCAGTTATTTGGCGCGCCGCTCGGGTTTCTTAGCTGCTGGCGCGCTGGCGGCGGCGGGCTTGCTACTGTCGGCGCAGGTGACTATCTTTCGAACATATGTTCGAATTAACCTCAAACCAGCCAACTGAGCCAGCCGATAAGGGCGCTCGGGTACTAGCCCCTGAAGGCGAGCCCGTTGAATTCCTTTATAAAGGTCGCCGCTTCCATATCCATGCAATCGTCTCGCGCTGGCGTGAATCTGGAGGTTGGTGGAATCGCATTGATGATGGAAACCGCCACCTGACCGAGGCGAACATTTTCGATGATGGCGCTCGCGCTATTTGGCGAGTAGAAGCCGCCCCAGAAGGCGCCATGACTACCTTTGAAATTGAGCGAGATGAAATTACTGGCACTTGGCTAATCCGCCCTACCTCACGACCACTGTAATTTTTATCGGCACCCGCTATGTCTATTGCAAAACGCACCTCATTTACTCAATTTACTCACCTTCATGTGGCCAGTGGCTATTCCTTTAAATATGGAACAGCGACGCCAGGGCAGATAGTGGAACGAGCCGCTCAATTAGGAATGAACACGCTGGCGTTAACAGATCGAGATGGGATGGCTGGGGCTATTCGCTTTGCCCAAAGTTGTGAGACATATGGAATTGCGCCGATCTTAGGAGTCAATCTCAGTTTGATTCATAAAAAGTATCGAGTCACCTTGTTAGCACAATCTGGTGCGTTGGCAGCTCTTTATAGATTGCTATCAGCTATCAATATGGCCAACGATGACAACTTACTTACCTTCGAATTACTAGAACAGTTCCAAGAATATTCTTCCCAAGTTTTATTACTGCACGGCGCTGATTCACAGTTGGCCACCGCATTGAGTAAGCGGCGTACCGAGGAAGCTCTCTCTATATATACCTCTACAAAAGAGTATTTTGCCGACCAAGCGCTGGAATGTGTTTCTCACCAAGTTCGCGGCGATGGTCCATTTTCAACTCCGCTAGCAGCTCGGATGTTGGGCTTTGCTCGCGATCACGGCTTGCCGGCAATTTTGAGCAATGCGGTCCGAATGCTTAATCGCAGCGATGGTCCAGTTGCCGATGTTCTTGATGCAACTCGCAATTTAGTGCCACTGCATCATCGCCATACCGAACGGCATAACAGTGAAGGCTATTTCAAAGATAGCGAACAGATGTATTTTCTCGCAGATGAAATTTCCCGAGCAGCAGGGGAGCGCAATGGTCGTTCCTTACTACGGACTACTCAAGAGTGGGCCGAACGAGCAATTTTGTCGCCGCGTCGAGATATCGGAATCGGGGAAATTCATTTACCAGAACCCATCGTTGTAGGCGCTAGCAATCGCGAAGATTTAGTTCGGCAATTGCGTCAGCGGTGCGAAGCAGGATTGCACCAGCGTTACTTCGGCGCAGTTTCGGTGGCTGCCGCTGAGCGGTTAGAAGATGAATTAGCGACGGTTCGCACATTGGGCTACGAGTCCTATTTTCTTACAGTTGCCGACATTACCGATATGGCCAGGTCTCGAAAGATTCGCGTTGCAGCCCGAGGCTCTGGCGCAGGATCTTTGATCTGTCACCTTTTGGGAATATCGGGCGTGGAGCCAATGGCCTATGGGTTATTAATGGAGCGCTTCTGTTCTACCTTGCGCCACGAACTTCCAGATATTGATATTGATGTGGAATCAGCGCGCCGGTTAGAAATTTATGACGCAGTATTTGAACGATATGCCGATCCGGATTGGAGCAAACCTGGAAACCAATCGCGAGTAGCAACCGTTGCGATGGTGGAGACTTATCGAGCCAGACATGCAATCCGCGATGTCGGAGCGGCTTTGGGAATTCCACCCATGGAGATCGATCTCATCGCAAAGGCCTTGCCACACATTCGGGCGCGGAATATTGCCCAAGCGCTAGTTAATCTTCCAGAGTTGAAAAGTCTAAATATGACTACACCCTTAATGAAGATGGCCATTGAACTAGCTTCCCGGCTGGATGGATTGCCCAGACATCTTTCTATGCATCCTTGCGCGATCGCACTTTCAGATTTGGGGCTCTTGGATCATGCGCCGCTGCAGCGCAATGCCAGCGGTTATCCCATGGTGCAATTTGATAAAGATGATGTAGAAGCCATTGGGCTATTGAAACTAGATGTCCTAGGCGTGCGGATGCAGTCGGCAATCTCTTATGCGCTACAAGAAATTGAACGAGTCGATGATGTCGTTGTAGATATCGATGCCGTCGCGTTAAATGATATAAAAACTTTTGATCTCATAAAGTCCACTCGCACCTTGGGGATCTTTCAAGTAGAAAGTCCTGGACAACGCGAACTTGTTGGAAAGTTAGCTCCAGAGAATTTCGATGACCTCATCATTGATATTTCACTTTTTCGACCCGGACCAGTGAAGAGTGACATGATCACTCCCTTTCTCAACGCCCGGCAGGGACTTCGCCGCCGAACCATCATTCACGAAAATTTGGAACCCGTACTTGCTGAAACCGAAGGCGTTGTTGTCTTTCACGAACAAGTTATTCGAATTATTTCGATCATGACTGGCATATCGCTGGCAGAAGCAGATGAAAAGCGGCGTGACTTGGGAACCATTGATGGACAACAAGGTGTCTGCGATTGGTTTTTTCCTACTGCGCTTGCGCAGGGCTATTCCTTCGAAGTAGCAGCTGAAGTCTGGGAGGTCCTACGGGCTTTTGCATCATTTGGATTTTGCAAAGCGCATGCTGCTGCTTTCGCACTGCCTACATATCAATCTGCTTGGCTTAAGACGCACCACACCGCAGCTTTTATAGCTGGCGCACTCACTCACGATCCAGGGATGTATCCGCGGCGGTTAATCGTTGATGAAGCCAGACAGTGGGGGATAGTCATTGCGCCGTTGGATGTTAATAAGTCAGATCGAAGCTACCGAGTTGAACGCACCAATATCACTCCCCGCGCCCCTTACAGCGCTCCAGACTTATTAAGTACTGGCCCAGCTCTCTCGTTGCCGGATGCGCGTGGATATGCAATCCGAATGGCATTCTCTGAACTTCATGGAATTAGTGACCAAGAAATCGACTCCATCCTCTTCGGTCAGCCCTATCAAGATCTCGCCGACTTTGTTCGTCGTTCCGGTGCTAGTCGACCCACGGCGGAGTCGCTAATTGTGGTTGGAGCTTTCGATGAACTTCATAATATGAATTCGAAGAAAGGGGAGGTAAAGAGTATTAACCGTCGCGATTTACTGCTCCACCTCCAGGATTTAGAGCGCCTTCTGGGAGGAAAGAAGAGTTTAGGTAGTGGACAACTAACTTTAGGTCTGGAGCCACCAACTCTGGAGGTGAGTGGTCTTGCCGACTTCACCCCCAGCGAACGAGTTCGTCATGAAGTCGATGTCATGGGCATGGATATTTCCCATCACATGATGGAGTTCTATGGGGAATTCCTCAATGAAATAGGTGCGATTAAATCTTCGGATTTGATTCATCATCGCTCGGGAAGTTCGGTTCTAGTGGCCGGAGTGAAGGTTGCACTGCAAACTCCACCAGTTCGTTCTGGGCGCCGAGTAATGTTTTTAACTCTCGATGATGGTTATGGATGCAACGATGCAACTTTCTTCGAAGATATGCAGGATAGTTCAGCTGATTTGCTCTACCGATCGTGGCTATTTTTAGTCCGAGGTGTTATTCGCAGGACCGGACCGCGAGGCATTTCGCTACGAGCAACTGGGGCGTGGGAATTATCCAGTTCTTATGAAAAGTGGCGTAATCTCGGAGTTTGTGAACCCCTCAGTGGCTGATAACTCCGATACCGCCACTATTCTCCATGTTGATATGGATGCTTTTTATGCATCGGTTGCCGAGCGCGATGATCCATCATTGAAAGGCAAAGCGGTAGTTGTTGGGGCAGGTGCTCGTGGAGTCGTTTTGTCAGCCAACTATGCCGCCCGAAAATTTGGAATACGAGCCGCGATGCCGGTATCTCGAGCAAAGCGAATGGCGCCCACTGCAATATTTGTAACACCTCATCACGAACGCTACAGCGAAGTTTCTGCACACATAATGGAAATTTTTGCATCTGTAACTCCACTCGTAGAGCCACTCTCACTGGATGAAGCATTTCTCGATGTAACCGGATCAAGGCGGTTGTTGGGAACGGGTCGAGAAATAGCAACCATGATTCGAGCCCGAGTAGAGAAAGAAGAAGGCATTACTTGTTCAGTTGGAATTGCCAGTAATAAATTTATTGCAAAGCTTGCGTCGGGCCATTGCAAGCCAAATGGAATGCTAGAAATTGCCGCAGATCGGATCATAGAATTTCTTCATCCCTTGCCAGTATCAGATATTTGGGGAGTAGGGCCAAAGACCAATGAAGAATTACTTCGGCTGGGCCTGCGTACGGTTTCAGATATCGCGCACACTCCACGCGCTACATTGATCAGAGCCCTTGGTGAAAGCGCTGGCGCTCATCTCTACGAATTAGCTTGGGGTCGGGATTATCGAGATGTGTCACCAAATGAGCCCGATAAAAGTATTAGCGCCGCCGAAACTTTCGCCGTTGATATCGAAGATCCAGAAATAATTTTGCGGGAATTCCTCCGCTTGACCGAGAAAGCCACTGCCCGGCTTCGTGCCCGACATTGCGCGGCAAAAACCATCAGCATCAAAGTTCGATTTGCCGACTTTAAAACCATTAATCGTTCTAAAACTTTGCCATTACCCATAGATGGAACTCAGGAGAGCTATGAAGTCGTCAAAGCGCTCTATAAAGCCCTTCGCTTGGATCGAGCCCGATTGCGGCTAGTAGGTGTCAGTTTGGAAGGTTTGGTGGATTCTGCCGATGCGCCAGAGCAATTAATCCTGGGGGAGCGAGAGAAAGGCTGGCGCGAAGCCGAACAAGCGGTCGATCAAGCCACAGCCCGGTTTGGTCATGGAAGCGTCCGTCCAGCCCGATTGGTCAAACCAGGCAGTTCCGATCGAGATGGTTTGCGTCAGGATTAAGCACTCTCACAGCCGAAATCGGGGGGTCTGACTTTCGCCCAGGCTACGCCTGCTCTATTCTTACCAGCGTGACGCTATCTGACAACGAACGCCGCTTGCTTGCCGAGATGGAAGCTGCCCTGCAACAGGATGACCCAGGCCTGGTTTCGACCATGACCGGCAAAGTCAGAACCAGACAAGGCAGTCGGTTGTTGCTCGGTGTGGCGCTCTTGCTCGGCGGAATGGCCATTTTGTTGGCTGGGCTTGTTGCACAATCAACTTTGATCGGAATCTTTGGATTTCTTGTCGCACTCTCTGGAGTCGTATTAGTTCTTTCCAATGTTGGCGCTCCTGGATCCGGAAAAGCACAGCGCGGACCAAAGCCTAAGAAGACGCCGTGGACCTCAAAATTAGAAGAGCGTTGGGACCGTCGCAACTACGAGAATTAAATTGACCTCAGCGCATAAAGAGCGCGGTCAGTCTTCGAGTAGTAAAAAAGAGACCTAGAAAAATCATCACTAGGAAGTACGCAATGTGTGGCAACAAACCCAAGCTGATATCTCCCAAGGTCAAAGATCGCACTAACGTTATTGCATGCCACAGCGGTAGCGCCTTAATTATTTCTTGCGTCCAATGCGGGTAAACCGATAGCGGGTAGAAAGAACCAGAAAAAAGAAACATAGGAAGCATGACTACTTGGATCATGTTCATCTGTTGAAACGAATTCATATAGGTCGTTATTGCCATACCAATGGCGGCAAAACCAAAAGCAATCAGGACTGCCGCAGGAATGGCAAGAATTCCCCACCAATTTTGGATTAGACCCATCGGGACAATAACTGTTGTAAATCCAACGGCATAAGCAAACCCACGTAAAAGCGCCCACCCTATTTCTCCCAAAGCAACATCTAATGGACCCAGGGAAGTTGCCAACATTCCTTCGTAGATACGATCAAACTTTATTTTCCAAAATACGTTAAACGTAGAATCATAAATTGCGCCATTCATTGCACTGGTTGCTAGAAGCGCCGGGGCTATGTAGGCAGCATAGGTAACCACATGGCCATGTCCGACGTTCATGGTTCCAATGAATTTTCCGAGCCCATAGCCAAAAGAAAAAAGATAGAGCAATGGTTCAACAAAACCGGAGAGCACAACAATCCAGGCTGAGGATTTGAATGCGATATAACTTCGCTCCATGACAGTGTGCGGACGACCTGAAAAGGTCCGTTCACCGTATTTCCCAATTCTTGCATCTGCAATCGCGACGGCGGCTGAAACCAACATTATTTGCTCAACCTTTTCTCGAATTCGTTAAATGAGAAGAGCAAGCCGAAAACCAACATTGCAAGTAAATACCCAAAATGAAGTGCAAGAGCAGTGCCGGAGAGATGATGACCGTATGTGAAGTATCGACCGAGTTCGATGGAGTGCCAGAGTGGTGAGATCCAACCAAGCCATTGCAGGAAAATTGGCATGCTGGAAAGTGGGTAAAAAGTTCCAGAAAAAAGGAATAACGGCATCACAATAAACCGGCCAACAAAAGTGAGAAGAAGATCTGAATTCTTCGCCCAGGCGGTGATCCCCATCATTAGCGCTGCAAAAGCTGAACTAGCAAACATCGCTGTGATTATGGCAATCCAGGATCGACCGCTATCTACCGCACCGAAAGCCACAATCACTATGAAATAGACCAAGACCGAAAAGAAAGTCCTAGTGACTGCGGCCAAGAATGTTCCCAGAGCGATTTGCTTACCCGTAATTGGCGTGGCATTCATTGCGAAGAAATTCTTCTCCCAGAGAAAGCCTTGCAAAGTAGGCAAAGTGACTTCGCTTAAACCATCTTGAATAGCAACCATGGCCAAAAGTGCAGGAGCTAAGAAAGTTAGATAGGGAACGCCATCAATGGTGTGGTTTGTTGAGTGTGCATTTACAAAGGATCCAATTCCAACTCCGATGGAAAGAAGGTAGAACAGGGGATTGGCAAAGGATGCAGCTATCACTGAGATCATCCATTTTGAAAGAGTTCGCAACCTGGCTGAAGCGACAAAGAGCGCTCCATATTTCATGATCTTTGCGGTATCAACTATTTTGAGTGAACCTTGTCGTTCCAACTCTTTATTCGTCATTATTCGATCAAACTTCGTCCGGTAAGCCGGAGAAAAACATCTTCCAACGAGCTGCGACGAACTAAGGAGGTGAGGGGTTGCAAACCCGATTCTTTCATTGTGTGAAGTAAATGCTCGCCATCTTCGCCATACATAAGGATTCGATCAGGAAGAACTTCAATGCGTTCGCAGAGTGCTTCTAACTCTCCTGCAACCAATGCGTTCTTATCGGATCCAAACCGAACTTCGAGGACTTCTTTAGTTGAATATGTCTTGATCAATCCCGATGGCGAGTCTTCGGCCATGATTGAACCTTTATCCATAACGATCAGGCGATCGCATAATTGTTCTGCTTCATCCATGTAATGCGTGGTGATGAGAAGAGTGACGCCTTGTTCTTTAAGTCGAAAAAGTCGATCCCAGAGAATGTGTCGGGCCTGTGGATCCAACCCGGTAGTGGGTTCATCCAACATCAAAATTTCCGGTTCCGAGATTAGCGCTCTGGCAATAGTTAAACGCCGTTTCATTCCACCGCTCAGGGCTTCAACTTTTACATCTCGTTTTTCTTCCAGGGCGGCGAATTCCAAGAGCTCTTCGATCTTTGCTCGGATAAATTTTTTAGGTAATCCAAAATATCGGCCATAAACATATAAATTTTCGGTGACTGTCAGTGCCTGATCCAAATTATCTTGTTGGGGGACTACCCCTAGGTGGGCCCGAATCTGCGGTCCATGGAGTTCGGGATCTTTTCCCAAAATCTCAATCGAGCCAGAACTGCGATTGAGCGTGGCGGCAATGATGCGCATGGTGGTGGATTTTCCGGCGCCGTTGGGACCTAAAAAGCCGAAAGAGTCACCTTTTGCGACCGAAAAATCGATCCCGTTGACGGCGACGAAATCTTCATATTTCTTGGTCAATCCAGTAGCCCGAATCAGGATCGGGGCGGGGCTATTCATCACGGAGGAACTTTAGCCCGAATGTCCATTTGTCAGACTGACCGTTTCCCTTATTCGCTAGCTCGGACCCAAGTGCCCGCCTTTTGCGCGCCCGCTGGTTTCCACGGGCGGAAAAGTGGGCGCGGGAGGAAAAGTGGGCGGTAGTGAAAGAAAGTGGCGATAGATGGTTGAAAATGGAGGGAAATGGAGTAAAGTGGAGAACTAGAGCAGATTTAGGGGGGAAGTGGCAGATGTTTCTCGGCACCCACGAGCCCAAGCTCGATGAAAAGGGTCGATTGATCCTTCCCGCTCGATTTCGAGATGAGCTAGCCAATGGCTTAGTAATGACCAAAGGGCAAGAGCGTTGTTTATATGTCTTTCCGGCCAGTGAATTTGCCTCCATTACTGAACGTCTTCGCCAAGCCCCGGTCACCGAAAAGAACGCCCGCGACTATATGCGCGTTATGTTCGCCGGCGCCCACGATGAAATTCCTGATAAGCAAGGCCGCGTCGCAATTCCTAGCGGACTTCGCACTTATGCGGGCCTGGAGAAGGAATGTGTCGTTATTGGCGCAAATACCCGGTTGGAGATTTGGGATGCAACCGCCTGGAACACCTATTTAGCAGATCGCGAGAAAACATTTTCCGATGTTTCTTCGGAGGTGCTACCCGGACTCTTTTAAAGCTTCTCCATTGTGGCCACCGCCGACCTTTATTTAACGGCGCCACTTCCCCGGCGCCGTTTTCACAAAGATCCGTCGGCCGGCGGTGACCAGAGTTGAGAAGAACGAGGAATTAGTGCTCTTTGTTGTCGGGAAAAAGAAATTTTATCTGAGTTCGCTATTTAGAGAAAGGGGAAGTGGATGCAACATATTCCGGTTGCGCTTGAACGTTGCATTGCATTACTTGCCCCTGCAATTCTTCGTTGCGAAGCGCCCATAATTATTGATGCAACGCTAGGACTTGGTGGACATTCCAAAGTCTTACTCGAACGATATCCCCAGCTTCAAATAATTGGATTTGATCGCGATCTTTCGGCGATTGCATTAGCGAAAGAAAATCTTAAGGATGTAATAGACCGTATCACCATCGTGCATGCGATCTATGACGAAATCGCCGATGTATTGGCCGATCTGGGAATTCCTGGTGTCGATGGAATCCTCTTCGATTTAGGTGTTTCCTCCATGCAACTGGATGTTGCCGAGCGTGGATTTGCTTATTCCCAAGACGCACCCCTGGACATGCGAATGGACCAAAGTCGGGGGATAAGTGCATACGATGTTTTGCACACATACCAACGCGGTGAATTGATTCGGATCTTGCGTCAATATGGCGAAGAAAAATTTGCGAAGAGTATCGCCGATAACATTATTAAGGCACGAGAAAACAACACACTTTCGACAACAAAAGAGTTGGCGGAGATAGTTAAGGCAAGCATTCCAGCTCCGGCTCGACGAACCGGTGGAAATCCAGCAAAACGCACCTTTCAAGCGCTTCGAATTGAAGTTAATCAAGAGTTGGAAGTTTTGGGAAGAGCGATTCCGGCGGCTCTGGATTCACTCAACGTTGGCGGGCGAATCGTTGTCATGGCATATCAATCTTTGGAAGATAAAATTGTCAAGAAAGTTTTCACTACTGCCACTGAATCGTTAACGCCACGAGGTTTGCCGGTTGAACTTCCAGATTCGGCTGCCAAATTTGCATATGTAATTCGTGGCAGCGAAAGTGCTACGGAATCTGAAATCCAAGCCAATCCCAGGGCTCAGTCGATGCGACTTCGCGCCATTGAACGATTGGCGGCCTGATGGCGATACAAGAACTATTTCCCGGGCTGGATTTACCTCTTCGCGGATTAAATAGCCGTCGAGAGAGAAAACTCCACGCCGTTCCTGGTGAGGGAATTCAACCACTATCGAAAGAACATCGAAGAATATTTGCTGCGATTCTATCGGTGACATTTGCCATCGGACTTCTGGTTCTGCTGGCCATAAACATTTTGTTAACTCAAGATGCTTTTGTTTTGCAACATTTGAAGCAGGAAACCAACATCACCATAGATCAGCGGGATGCATTGATTCAGAAGTTAGCGGCCAAATCGTCACCAGACCAGTTGGCAGCAACGGCGATCAAATTAGGAATGGTTCCAGCTGGAGCGCCAAAATTTATTGATCTAAATAGTGGAATTGGAACGAACGGTACCGCCCGGCGAAGCGGGGGCAATGGATGACTCATCGTTCCTTGGTCACGGGAAGAATCAGAAAACTAACCTTTCTCTCTTTTACTCTCCTTTTTCTTTTTGCGCTGCGACTTATCCAAGTTCAAGCGGTTCAAGCAGATAGCTACACCCAAAGAGCGCAGTCCGAACTTTCGGCCTCTTCCGAACTTTTGGCTCCGCGCGGAACCATCACCGACATAAATGGCGTGGAGTTGGCAAAGAGCATCGCGGCGGTCAATATAGTTGTAGACCCAACGATGATTGTCGATCCTAAAACCACGGCAGAAGTACTGGCCACTGCATTCGGAATCAAGGCGCCAGCTTTGCAAATTTTATTAACGGGAACTTCTCGATATAAGAAAATTGTTAAGAATGTCGCGCCGGCAATTTGGCAAGAAGTCTCAAGACGAATTCAAAGTTATAACACCAAAGTCATGAAGGAAAAAGGTGGAGTAGCGAAACGAATCGTAGGATTCTTCTCGGAGCGAGGATTTATTCGGAGTTATCCAACCGGTGCACTTTCTTCTTCAATCATTGGTATTACCAACGATCAAGGCGTTGGAGCGTCGGGAATCGAAGCAAGTTTAAATTCACTCTTATCTGGTGTTAACGGGCGCTATGTTTATGCAAATGGCGCAGGGACAATAATCCCAGGATCTCAACAAATTATGACCGAGGCAAAATCGGGCACCAGTCTGCAATTGACTATTGATCGCGATATCCAGTGGGTGGCACAGGATGCAATCTCTGCTGCTGTTGCTGCATCACATGCAAAATCTGGAACTGTCATAGTTATGGACCCCACTACGGGAGCGATTCTGGCTCAGGCAAGTTCACCAAATTTCGACCCAGCAATTAGTAAGTCAATTACCGCCGCTAGCCTTCGCAATCCAGCTGTTCAAGATGTTTACGAACCTGGTTCAACTGGCAAAGTGATTACTATCGCTGCGGCAATGGAAGAAAAGAAGGTTTCCCCAGAGACAGTTTTCACTATTCCTTATGCGCTAAAAGTCGGCGGTCAGGTTTTCCACGATCACCAAAAACATGCCACCGAACGATTGACCACGACTGGGCTCTTGGCCGAATCCAGTAATACCGGTGCCATTCAGGTGGGTGAACTCCTTTCGAATTCCACTTTGTATTCATACCTCTCCAAATTCGGAATGGGTCAATCCACAAATTCGCATCTCTTAGGTGAATCTGCGGGAATTCTCCATCCCGTCAGTCAGTGGTCGCAAACTTCCGCTCCGACTATTGCATTTGGGCAAGGTTATGCCGTGACCGCTATGCAGGCCACTAGTGTTTTTGCCACACTGGCCAACGATGGCGTGAGAGTCACCCCGAATGTTGTTGCTGGGACAATCGACCCTCAAGGTCATTATTCGCCGACGAAGATGCAAACATCCGAACGCGTGATTAGCGTTAATACCGCCAAGCAAATCCGAACCATGATGGAAAGTGTTGTCTCTGAAAATGGAACTGCACCTTCAGCAGCGATACCTGGATATCGAGTAGCGGGCAAAACGGGTACGGCGATGAGGATTGATGAGAAGTGCGGTTGCTACAAGGGCTATACCGCCTCATTCATTGGATTTGCACCAGCCGACGCTCCTAAATATGTGGTCAGCGTCGTTATTCAAGAACCTCAGGGAGTTCACTGGGGCGGGTACTTGGGCGGTCCAGTTTTCAAGAAAGTTATGAGTTTTGTGCTTCAGTCAAAGCACATTCCACCTACGGTTGGGGCCGCAAAAGCATTTCCATTAACTGAAGCTGCGCTCAAGAAGGCGACATTAGCCCGCACCTTGTCCGCCGCCCGGAAGTTAGTAACGACAGTTGCGGTTAGATAACTCCATGCGCCCTTTGGAACCTCAGGTAAAGACCTTTTCGGCGCTTGCGCGATTTCTTGGCTCTCAGGACATGATTGCCAATACCCCCATTTCGGGAGTGACCAGCAATTCTTTGGAAGTAAATCCTGGAGATCTCTTTTTGGCTTTACCGGGTAGTCGATTCCATGGCGCAGAGTTCATCGACATGGCTTATCTTCGCGGTGCGGTTGCAGTGATCACCGACCTTGAAGGAGCGGGCATAAATCACATGCTCTTGCCCACGCTGGTAATCGCCAATCCTCGCTTGCGTGCTGGGGATATTTCCTCATGGGTATACGAATTTGCGTTTAAGTCACTTTTTTCAGTCGGAGTAACTGGAACCAATGGAAAGACCACAACGACCTCACTTCTTAATCAGCTGTGGAATCTAGAAGGTCGCACGACTGGATTGATTGGCACTATTGGAATTGAGATTGCCGGAGATCATTTACCTACTAATTTCACCACACCAGAGGCTAGCGAAGTGCAATCCACTGTCGCCGCAATGCGCGAACGCCACGTCAGCCATATGGCTATGGAAGTTAGCAGTCATGCGCTACATCAATCCCGAATTTCTGGGTCACACTTCAACATAAGTGCATTTACGAATTTGACTCAAGATCATTTGGACTACCACGAAACCATGGCAAATTACTTTGCCGCAAAATCCAAGTTGTTCACCAATGAGTATTCCGATAAAGGCGTAATAAACATTGATGATCCATATGGACTTCAACTGGTAGAAAATGCGGAAATTCCGATGGTCACAACTTCGCGATCAAATCGCTCTTCAAATTGGCATTTCATCGAATGCGAACCTATTTTGCATGGATATCAAATTGCCATCCGTGGCGTCGGCGGAGTTCTTATTGAAAGTCGCCTGCCACTTGTTGGAGATCACAATCTCGATAATGCCCTGATGGCAATAGCTATCGCAGTCGAAAGCGGTTCAGACCCAATTTCAATTCAATCAAATCTTTCCAAGCTTGTAGGCGTACCGGGCCGACTTGAATCAGTAAATCTTGGACAGACCTTTCAAGCGATTGTAGATTTTGCACACACTCCCGATGCCGTTATCCGAACTTTGAATACTTTGAAATCCACCACAAAAGGCCGGCTTATCGCAGTTCTGGGTTGTGGGGGAGACCGAGACAAGGCCAAGCGGCCCATCATGGGCCAAGCTCTAGTGGAACTCTCCGACGTCGCGATATTTACTAGTGATAATCCTCGTACTGAAGTGCCTGGCGAAATACTTTCCCAAATGACCCAAGGTTTGAATCTACGTCCCGACGACATTGTCGAGGAGGACCGCAGAAAAGCGATTTCCTATGCAATTTCCCTGGCATCTGCCGATGATGTTGTCGTGGTACTTGGAAAAGGACATGAACAAGGTCAAGAGATAGAGGGAGTGAAATATCCATTTGATGACCGAAAAGAATTGGCGCTAGCGATTGAAAAACTTAAATGATTTCCTTGACCGCAGAAGAAATCGCAAAGATCACAGGTGGCACGCTTCACCAACTCGACGCACACGCGATTATTTCGCAGATTCCGATAATCGATTCCAGGCAAGCCACTGACCAAACTTTTTTTGTCGCATTTAAGGGCGAGAATGTTGATGGAAATGACTATGCCGAATCCGCCATTGCAAACGGTGCAAGATTTGCTTTAGTGGAACGAGCCTGTGACGGTCCTTGCATAGTCGTTCCAAATGCGGGAATTGCTTTAATGAAACTAAGCAAAGCGGTGAGAGATCGACTGACTAATTTATCCGTGATAGCGATAACCGGATCTCAAGGAAAAACTACGGCGAAAGACTTACTCAAACACATATTGGAAATTGTTGGCCCGACTGTTGCCACGCAAGCAAGTCTCAATAATGAGATCGGGTTACCGCTCACTTTGTTGAGATGCACTGAATCGACAAGATTCTGCATTGTCGAAATGGGAGCTCGCCACATTGGGGATATTGCTCAATTGGTAGAAATTGCGAACCCTAACATCGGCTGTGTTTTGGTTGTTGGCCGAGCCCACATAGGGGAGTTTGGTTCCAGGGAAAATATCGCAGCGGCAAAATCGGAATTGATTTCACATCTTGGTCCAAACTCGGTGGCGGTATTGGGCAATTACGATGAGTTCACTCCATTGATGTCCCAAGGTCTTGGGCTGCGTTCGGTTCAATTTGGCGAGAAAAGTTCTTGCGCCGTTAGAGCGGCCGATATTGAACTTCGCGAAGGTCGGGCCCACTTTGATTTAGTTACCCCTGCCGGACGAGCTGCCGTAGGTTTGCAACTTTTGGGACTTCATCAAATTTCTAACGCTCTGGCTGCGGCAGCCATCGCGACTGAACTTTCAGTTCCAATTGACGTGATCGCATCGGCCTTATCCACCGCCGAGCCCAGCAGTAAGTGGCGGATGGAACTTCATGATCAGCAAGGAATCCTCTTAATAAACGATGCCTACAATGCCAATCCAGAGAGCATGGTAGCAGCCATCAGGACCTTAGCCCTGCTTTCACAGGAACGGGGCGGACTTTCCTGGGCATTCCTGGGCAAGATGGCCGAACTCGGCGCGTCAGAGGCGCAAGAGCACGCTGAAATTGGCAGACTCATCTATGAAGTGGGCATCGATCATTTGGTTTGCGTTGGCACAAAGGCCTATGCACCGCCAGAAGAGGTGCAAAATTTCATGAGCCGAGAATATGGGGATGAAACAACAGTGCATTATTGCGATTCGATAGCTGACGCCGCGGTTCTTGCCTCCCATATAACTTCTGGCGATGTTGTTCTGGTGAAGGCATCGCGATCAGTACATCTAGACCTGCTTGCTGATCAACTCTTGGGGGCTTGGCAGGTGACTAGCGAATGAAGGGCATTCTGGTAGCGGGAGCACTGGCCGCCTTCTTAAGTATTTTCTCTACTCCGATGTTGATCCGACTTCTGGGTAAACGCGGTTACGGTCAATTTATTCGTGAAGATGGACCAACCACCCATCATGTAAAACATGGAACTCCAACTATGGGGGGAATCGTCCTCATTGGTTCCAGCATTGTCGCCTACCTCGTTAGTCATATCGTTACCAGAATTCCACTGAGTATTTCGGCAGTGCTGGTGCTGGCCCTGGTATTCACCTTAGGACTTGTTGGCTTCTTAGATGATTGGCTGAAAGTTTCCAAGCAGCGTTCACTCGGCTTACATGCTCGGCAAAAATTAACAGGGCAAGCGATCGCTGCTGGCTTATTCGCATTTGCCGGTATCCACTTCAAAGACCACGACGGCCTTTCGCCAATTTCGCTTCATCTTTCCGGAGTTCGCGATACCTCTTTTGCGCTCGGGTCTATCTTTGTTGTCATTTGGGTCATCTTTATGGTGCTGGGAACCAGCAACGGCGTGAATCTGACTGACGGATTGGATGGCTTGGCAACCGGTGCGTCAATCATGACATTCCTTGCCTTTGTGCTCATTGGTGTATGGGAGTTTGGACAAAGTTGTGGCGTGACTGATGTTTCTAAGTGTTATCAAGTAAGAGATCCTTTGGATGTCGCGGTTGTGGCTGCTGCATTGGCGGGCTCGTGCGCCGGTTTTCTTTGGTGGAACGCTTCACCTGCAAAAATATTTATGGGCGATGTAGGATCACTTGCTTTAGGTGGGGCCATAGCTGGAATTGCAATCACTTTGCGAACTGAATTATTGCTTATCGCCTTAGGCGGTTTATTTGTCCTCATCACTATGTCGGTAATAATTCAGATTGGTTATTTCAAGATCTCTGGCGGTAAACGAATTTTTAAAATGGCGCCGTTGCAACACCATTTCGAAATCATCGGGTGGGGCGAAGTAACGATTGTCATTAGGTTTTGGATTTTGGCTGGCCTTAGCGTTGCAACTGGACTGGGACTTTTCTATGCTCAGTGGGTAGTTTCCTAACATGTCTTTCCTTGCCGACCTTCCCACAAAGAAGATTGCAGTAATTGGGGGAGGAGTGACTGGAACGGCTCTTATCCAGTTTCTCTTGGGAAAAGGAAGTGAAGTCACATTCTTCGACGAGACCGAAATTTCTTTTGGAGAGCTAAAAAGTCAGCAATTCCTGGACTCTAAAGCGCACTTTGATTTTGCTATTGTCTCGCCTGGTTGGAAACGAACTCACCCTCTGCTTCAAGATTTCCTTGCGAAGAAAATTCAGATCATGGGCGAGTTGGATTTCTCATGGAAGATTAAGCAAGAGTCAGCACCTTCGCAACGATGGGTGGCGCTTACGGGTACAAATGGCAAAACGACTGCAATCCAAATGCTCGAGTCCATCATGGTGGCAGCTGGAGTCCACGGAAAAGCATGTGGGAATGTTGGTGACTCGGTTATTTCCATGTTGGATCGAAGTGAGCATTATGAAATATTGGCGCTAGAACTATCTTCCTTCCAGAGTGAATGGAATGACCTACCAGTATTTGATGCGGTTGCTATCTTGAATATCGCACCGGACCACATCGATTGGCATGGAAGTTTTGATGAATATGCAAATGCAAAGATCAAATTGCTGGAACGAACT
Source organism: uncultured Actinomycetes bacterium (assembly GCA_903850565.1). GTDB lineage: Bacteria > Actinomycetota > Actinomycetes > Nanopelagicales > Nanopelagicaceae > CAIMZW01. The sequence continues at coordinate 57,540 of CAINLV010000001.1, read as the reverse complement.
TCTTGCGCGGTGCTCAATCTAGATGACCCGGAAATCGCAACTCGAAGCTCCAGTTTCTCAGGCAAAAAAGTTTTTTTCACGCTCAGCACTCCGCAACCGGGGGAGTTGGGTTTGGTGGAGGATCTATTAATAGATCGAGCATTTTCGCCAGATCCAAATCAAGCCGATTTCTTCGCTGAACTTGCCGATATCAAACCCACCGTTCCGCACAATATTTCCAACGCCATGAGTGCGGCTGGGTTAGCTCTGGCGCTAGGAATTTCTCACGGCGATATTCAATCTGGACTTCAAAAATTCGAAGTAGATCATCACCGATTGGAGCTAGTGCTTCATCACCAAGAAATTGGCTGGGTTGATGATTCAAAGGCGACCAACCCGCACGCGGCAGCGGCAGCACTTAAGTCGTTCTTGAGCGTTATTTGGATAGCCGGCGGTTTAGCCAAAGGTGCGAGCATGGATGCACTCGTAGAACAATCGGCAAAGCGGCTCAAAGCGGCAATCCTTATTGGCCAGGATCGTGAATTGATTGCACAGGCGCTTGCTAGATATGCACCTCATGTTCCTATATATCGAATTGATAAAACCGGTTCGGTTTCTGGTTTTATGTCGGCCATCGTTGACCAAGCCTTAGCGCTGGCCCAACCAGGAGATACGGTTCTATTAGCACCAGCTTGCGCTTCCATGGATCAGTTCCGAAATTATTCGCAGCGAGGCGATTCATTCAAAACGGCAGTTCTCCAAGGAGTGCCGGATGAACAATAATAATAAGAAAATTTCTTCTCGCAGAGCCGAGACGGTGCATCTGCTCAACCGGCCGACGGTTCCATATTATCTACTCTTATTCTCCGTCTTTTTCCTCACTGGACTGGGCTTAGTTATGGTGCTTTCAGCATCATCGGTGAAATCGCTGGAGCAGAGTGGTAATAGTTACGCCGTATTCCTCAAGCAGCTGCTCTTTCTTGTCGTTGCCTCGTTATTTGCTTTTATCGCGTCCAGGATGCCACCGCAATCTTGGTTAGCCATTGCGAAAGTCGCCATTTTTGCTAGCGCTGCCTTTTTAATTCTTCCGCAAATTCATGGCATTGGAAAGACAATTAATGGCAATACCAACTGGATTGGATTTGGTCCGTTCACGATCCAGCCCAGCGATTTCGCAAAGTTTGGTTTGATTTTGTACTGCTCCTTGCAATTAAAGAGGTACGAAGAACGAGCCGACGGAGAAAGACCATTGAATCCCATAGGGCTGCTTCTTCCTGGAGTTCTCACAGTGCTCATTCTTATTATGCTCGGTAGAGATCTTGGAACCGCATTGATTGTCATGGCTATTGCAGGATCCATGCTATTTATCTGTGGGCTGCGCTTTCGACACTTCATTTTGATTGCATTGATAAGTGGCGTGGCTGTTACCGCTCTTGCAATTACACATCCCAATCGTAGAACCCGATTCGTGGCCTTTCTCGATCCATTCTCGCAACATTTTTATAAGGATGCAGGGTGGCAGACCGCACATAGCATCATGGGTTTAGCTAGCGGTGGATTATTCGGAGTTGGACTAGGGGCCAGTCGGCAAAAGTGGGGAAATCTCTCTGAAGCAAATACCGACTTTATTTTTTCAGTTATTGGCGAAGAGATGGGATTAGTTGGAACTCTTTTAGTCCTGGCTCTCTATGCAATCCTCATTTATGCCATCTTTAGAATTTCGGTGCAGACAAAAGATATCTTCTCCCGCTATGTCTGTGCTGGCATCGCCTGCTGGTTGATGGTCCAAGTGGCTGTGAATCTTGGTTCCGATATTGGCGTCTTCCCAGTAATTGGCGTGACCTTGCCATTCATCTCGTATGGTGGTTCGGCACTGGTGGCAAACTTCATCGGCATTGGATTTGTTGCCAACGTTGCCAGACGCGAGCCCGAGGTGCGCAAGTATCTTCAGGATCAGAAACTTTCTTCCAAATCGAAGTCGTCCGGAACTGCCTCATGACGACTGTAATTTCATTGATCGCTGGGGGAACAGCTGGACATATCGAACCTGCATTGGCAGTGGCTCGGCGGTTTCGGATAGATCATGAAGAAATAACCTGTGAATTCGTCGGGACCAAACGGGGACTCGAGACATCCCTGATACCTGAAGCCGGTTTTGTGCTGCGAACAATTCGAAAGGTTCCAATGCCGCGCAAGATCTCGCTCAAGATCCTAACCTGGCCTTTTGAAATGGGTATCGCAATGGTGGAAACATTCCGAGTTCTCCGAAGGACGGATTTAATTATTGGCTTCGGTGGCTATGTATCGGCACCGTGTTACTTCATTGGCAGACTGATGAGAATTCCAATCGTGATCCACGAACAAAATGCAAAACCCGGTTGGGCCAATCGGTTTGGTGCTTATATGAGTGATTCGATTCTTCTCGCCTTTTCTGGAGCGCGGAAAACGGGAAGGCGTTGGAAGAACGCTCAACTTGTGGGCATGCCCTTGCGAGAATCCTTATTGGAAGTGGCACGGATGGAGCCAGAGATGAGGATGGATATTCGCAAATCTCTCTGTGCTCGAAATGGCCTAAATCCAGATCTTCCATTGGTAGTTGTCTTCGGAGGTTCTCAAGGGGCTAAGCGCATAAATGACACTATTTTCACTTCGCTTGAAGCGCTGGGAGAAAAGAAAATACAAATAATTCATGGAGTCGGAAAGGGCAACGCGTTTCCTGATGCCACCGAGTACTACCTTCCATATCCTTACTTGGACAATATGCCAGAACTTTATGCAGCTGCAGATCTAGTTATTGCACGTAGTGGCGCCGTTACTTGCTCTGAACTTTCTGCCGCACAAGTCTTTTCACTCTTGATCCCTCTTCCTATTGGGAATGGCGAACAGCGAGCAAATGCCCAAGATCTCCTCGAATCTGGAATCGCCGAAATAATTGATAATTCCCATATTACAAATGATTGGTTAATCGCGAATATTGATGAATTATTAGTAAAGGCCATGCAAGTGAAAAGAAATCTTCTTCCTAAAGCTATTCCAGATGCAGCGATATCAGTTATGAAAGCAGCACTGCTGAAACTAGATCAGGTGGACTCATGAAGATTTCATTAGCCTCCCTACGAAATATGAAAGTCCATTTCATAGGTATTGGCGGCGCTGGCATGAGCGGTATAGCCAGAATCATGTTGGATCAAGGAATCTGCGTTTCCGGTTCTGATGCGAAAGATTCACCTACGGTGCAATCCCTGCGCATCATGGGAGCTGAAGTATACGTAGGCCATAGCGGAGAGCATGTTGATGAAGTCGATGTCGTTGTGGTCTCTAGTGCGATTAGCCAGGGCAACCCAGAGCTAGTAGCGGCACAGAAACAAGGAAAAGTTATCTTGCCTCGCGCAGAGGCTTTGGCGATCTTGATGTCGGAGTCAATCGCAATTGCAGTTGCGGGTACTCATGGGAAAACGACGACTACTTCTATGCTGACCGTTGCACTTCAACATGCAGGTCTAGATCCATCATTTGCAATCGGCGGAACAATCAATTCATCCGGAACCAATGCACATTTAGGGACTGGTGAGATTTTTGTCGCCGAAGCCGATGAATCAGATGGATCCTTTTTGGCTTATTCGCCAACCTGCGCGATTATCACCAATATTGAACTTGACCATGTTGATCATTTCCCCGATCTCGATTCCTTAATGAAGATATTTGCAGCCTTTGTTGCAAATATTAAGAGCGGGGGATTCCTGATCGCTTGCCATGATGATGAAGGTGTCACTCAATTGCTTCAAGGAATTACCCGTTCGGATATATCCATCCTCACTTACGGCACAGCGGGAGAACTTACCTATTCACGACTCTTTCTATCTCCGGGTGGAAGCGCGGCTCGAATAACGCATAACGGAAAAGTGTTGGGAGAACTTCAACTACAAGTACCCGGCGAACACAATATGTTAAATGCCCTAGCGGCTCTATCGGCAGGGGTGTGCCTTACTACTCATTCCGCACCAGACTTGATCAAGGGACTGTCGAGTTTCACAGGCGCCCGACGTAGATTTGAATTAAAGGGAAGCCCTGGCGGGGTTCGGGTGATTGATGATTATGGCCATCACCCCACAGAAATAGAAGTGACTTTAACCGCCGCTCGCCGTTACGCCGAAGGCGGACGGTTATTGGTCATTTTCCAACCGCATCGATATAGCCGAACTCAAGCATTTGCCGCTGATTTTGCCAAAGCGCTCTCTTTAGCCGACCAAGTTTTTCTCTTGGAAATATATCCGGCCAGCGAAGATCCAATCCCTGGTGTTGATTCAACGCTTATCTCCAAAGAGATGGACCCCAGCAAAGTTACAGTGGAACCCTCAATGATCACGATTGTTGAAGATGTCGTAAACGCGGCGAAACCGGGAGATGTCATTCTTACTCTTGGAGCTGGCGATGTGAATTCATTGGCATCGGTAATTGTGCAAACATTGCCGCAATGAAACGACGAACTAAGAAGAGGGCGCTGCTAAGAAAATCTATTACTATTGTTTTGGCGATTGCGATTCTTTCTGGTCTTAGTTACACATTGGGTTATTCGCATTTAGTAACTTTCAAATCTTTATCCATTACTGGCACCCAACAAAGTTCAGTTATTTCAAAATCTATCTTCGCCGACTCGCATACACATATCGGTCAGCCATTGGCACGGGTGAATCTGCGTATCATTAAGAAGTCGGTGGAGAGTATTTCATGGGTGAAACGTGCGTCGATTTCCCGAAATTGGCTTAAAGGTAATGTCGTGGTAAAAATCGAAGCGAGAAAACCTATCGCCAGTTTCTTGATCCTTCACAATGTCACCAATTATTTCGATAGTGAAGGAAATCAATTCGCTACCCCGTTACCCATAGTGGGCCTGCCGATTATTTCCTTTGCCTCAGATGCCAAGGAATTGCGATTAGCTGCCGCGGCTACCTTGAAGCAGATGCCTAAAGATGTACTTGATGGTTTGGTGAGCATGAAAGTTGCATCTGCGAAATTTATTGAAAGCACAGAACATTTCGGTGGTAAGAATTTTGTAATCCGTTGGGGTGAGCCGGTGAACTTTGCGCTCAAAGTGAAGGTTTTACGCATACTTGTGGGGCTTCCTGAAAATGCAACGGCAAGAGTCTTTGATCTCACCGATCCAACGGCTCCAATAGTTAAATGAGTTCATCGCTTATTTATTTGAGAAAATCTTTTGCGCAATTTGGGGTGTAATAAATAAAGCCAATATATTTCGTGTCGGTATTTGCTCAAAAACATTATGCGCCATAGTTTTGCGGCAGATAGAAATATTAACTTTAAATCTCAAGTTGAGACTTAGAGTAAGGGAAGAGGCAGGCCGTGGCAACACCGCAGAATTATTTGGCAGTAATCAAAGTAGTCGGCATAGGTGGCGGCGGAGTGAATGCCGTAAATCGAATGATCGAAGCCGGCTTAAAAGGTGTTGAGTTTATTGCTATTAATACCGATGCGCAGCAATTGATCATGAGCGATGCCGATGTGAAATTAGATATTGGGCGAAAACTTACTCGCGGATTAGGTGCCGGTGCCGCGCCAGAAATTGGTCGTCAAGCTGCACTCGATCACACTGAAGAGATTGAAGAAGTTTTGCGTGGCGCTGATATGGTTTTTGTTACCGCTGGCGAAGGCGGTGGCACAGGCACAGGTGGTGCTCCCATCGTGGCGAAAATTTCCAAAGATCTTGGTGCATTAACTGTTGGTGTAGTCACTCGTCCATTTACTTTCGAAGGTAAGCGTCGATCGAGTCAAGCCGACGAAGGCATTGCGCTATTGCGTGAGCAAGTAGATACCTTGATCGTAATTCCTAATGATCGTTTGCTGGCGATTTCAGATCGTTCCATTAGCCAGTTGGAAGCTTTTAGAAGTGCGGACCAAGTTCTACTCTCGGGAGTCCAAGGAATTACAGATCTAATAACAACCCCAGGATTAATCAACCTCGACTTTGCCGATGTGAAGAGCGTTATGTCAGGAGCGGGTTCTGCACTTATGGGAATTGGTTCGGCTCGCGGAGAAGCTCGAGCAACCCGTGCGGCGGAACTGGCTATTGCAAGCCCATTATTGGAGGCCTCTATCGATGGCGCCCATGGGGTATTGCTTTCTATCGCTGGTGGTTCTGATCTAGGGCTATTCGAGTTAAGTGAAGCCGCTGAACTTGTTGCTGCCTCGGCCCATCCGGATGCAAATATTATTTTTGGAACTGTCATTGACGATGCGCTTGGTGATGAAGTTCGAGTCACCGTTATCGCAGCTGGTTTCGATGGCGGTGCACCTAAATGGGTTGCAGTTCCGGTTATAAGTGTGGCCGCACTTTCTGGCAACGCTGATCCAATCGCAGAGAATGATCCGATCTCGGTGGCACTGGAGCTTCCAGTGACACAATCTTCCCCAACTGCCAGCCCTCATCGACGAACAATTACCTTCGAAGAGCTCATTGTTGAAGATGAAGTCGATATTCCTGATTTTATGAGATAACTCCACGTGGCGCGGGTGCTCTTCACCTCCAGAGACGGAGGTGTCAGTGCTGGAGATTTTCACTCCAATAACCTTGGTTTACATGTGGGGGATGATCGGGAAGCAGTGCTGCGCAATCGTGGATTATTAGCGCACCAATTCTCGTTGGAGAAGATTGTGTTTATGAATCAAACTCATAGCACCACTGTCATGGAGATTTCTGAAACGCTAAATTCTTTAACCCACTCTGTTGACGCAGATGCGATTTTTACCACTCAGAAAAATGTGGGGTTAGCCGTTCAGGTAGCCGATTGCATTCCATTACTTCTCCATTCTCCTCAGGTTGTTGCGGCGGTACACGTCGGTCGGCGTGGATTACTGAACGGCATCATTGGGAAAGTTCTGGATCAACTCTCAAACTATTGCGATCTGCAAGATCTAGTTGCCGAGATCGGGCCAGCCATTTGTGGCGACTGCTATGAAGTAGATCTGGAAACTTATCTCGCGGTCGTGGAGAAAATTCCGCAATGTGCAACGTCAGCAAAGGAACACAGGTTGGATTTGGTGGCAGGCAGCACCGCGCTCTTATCGCGTGTCGGGGTTCAAGTCCGGAACTGGCACGTGTGTACTCGATGCAACGAAGGCTATTTCTCTTATCGAAAGAATCCCGTGACCGGTCGTCAAGTAGGAGTTGTGGCGCTATGAGCACCAGGAGTCGCCAGATCTTGGAAAATTTGGCACAAGTACGGGAACGAATTCAGAACGCTGCAGTTAACTCCGGCAGATCAGCTGCGGAAATTACTCTGGTGGTAGTTACAAAGACTTATCCAATTTCCGACATCGAGATTCTCTACGAAGCAGGGGAGCGTCAGTTCGGGGAGAATCGCGATCAAGAAGGCTCGGTTAAATCACCAGCTATGCCAAAGGATGTGCACTGGCATTTTCAAGGCCAGATTCAAAGTAACAAAATTAGATCGATAGTGAGCTGGGCCAGAACTATCCACTCTTTGGACAACGTGCTCCATGCGCGCAAAATCAGCCAGGCCACTCCAGAAGGGCAGACCCGTCAACTATTTATTCAGGCCAATCTGGAGTTAACGGGCGCTGAAAGTGAAGTTGCTGCTCATAGAGGTGGCATTGCTCCGAGTTCCATCATTGATTTTGCGAGCTCATTGACGGAATTTAAGAATTTGGAGCTCTTGGGAGTTATGGCGGTGGCGCCACTCGGGGTAAATCCGAGCCCGTTCTTTGAGCAGGTATTTAGCCTTTCACGTCAACTACAGGCTCAATTTCCCAGGGCCAAGTATCTCTCCAGTGGCATGAGTGGTGACTTTGAAGCGGCAATTGCCACCGGTGCGACACATATCCGTCTGGGTAGTTCAATCCTCGGGGCCAGAACACCTGTCATCTAAGATTGACCCATGGCTCATGCATTGAAGAAAATTGGAAGTTTCCTCGGTCTTATTGAAGAAGGCGATCTGGAGTTGGCTCGGGTCGCGGTCGCGGAGGAATCACCACGAAGCGTGCGTTCGGTTCCATCGGGAACTCCTTCATGGGCAAAGAGCACTCCAGTGACTCCAACGCCGCAGAGTCGACCTACTCCAGTCTTGGAAGAACGAGAACTTCCGGTCATGGATCGAATTATTACCATTCACCCTCGCTTCTATAACGAGGCCAGAACAATTGGCGAGCATTATCGTGAAGGCCAGCCAGTGATCATGAATTTGAGCGATATGGAAGATTCTGAGCGAAAGCGCTTGGTTGATTTCGCTTCTGGATTGGTCTTTGGTCACCACGGCAGCATTGAGCGGGTAACTTCGAAGGTCTTCCTTCTGACCCCGCCAAATCTCAAGGTCAGCGTTGAAGCGAAGACGGCAGCGGCCGAAGCCAGTTTCTTCAATCAAAGCTGAAGTTAACCAAGTACTCTTCCCGATATGTTTAGCATTGGTCGGATTCTCGCTGCAGTAGTTCAACTCTTCTTGCTTGCACTTTTTGGGCGACTCATTTTGGATTACATTCGAATGTTCTCTCGGAATTGGCGACCACGCGGCATCGTCTTGGCAATCGTGGAACTCATATTTGCCGTTACAGATCCACCTCTGAAATTTGTTCGCAGATTTGTACCGCCCCTTCGTCTCGGAGCGGTAAATTTGGATCTCTCTTTTATCGTGGTCTTTTTCGCGATTCAATTGTTGTCTCGCGTAATCGCGCTTATTCCGTAATAGATTCCTTCGTAAGCGCCAGCCACAGTCCGATCTCTGATTCAGGATTGGTTTTACTGCTATCTCGAAGAATCGATGTCGCCAAGACTTCCTCAGAAATTAGCCAGAGCTGTGATTCAATTGCTTGCGCCAATTCTTCTGGTGCATTCCAGGTGACACCAATCCGATCGCTGATATCAAATCCAGAGGTCTTTCGAAGTTCTTGAATCGTTCGGATAACTTCTCTCACCAGACCAGCAGCAATCAGTTCTGGAGTTAAGGTTAAATCCAGAGCCAAACTTTCACCGGCATGTGATGAGACCGACCATCCTTCTTTAGGTGTCTCGGTAATCACCAAGTCCGCCAAAGTTAGGTTTGCAACTTTATTCTCACCATCTGCAGCAAACTCAAGATCTGCCGATCCCTTTGCTCTGAGCTCTTCGACCAGACTTTGAACTAAGGCTGGTGTTGTTCCAAGCCCGGTGATGGCAGCGGCAATTGGCTGAACTTCTCCGCCGTACCTCAAACCAATGGATCGAAAATTCGCTTTGATAGATATATCCACCAGATTGGAATCGGCGCTAGAAAGTTCCTCCAGCGAGAGCACATTAAGTTCGTCGGCGATATGTGCCCGAATTTCCGGGTTCATAACGTCCCACCCAGTTGCTGATACCAACGCTCGGGCGAGAGGCTGTCTGATCTTGACCTTCGATTCCGCGCGAGCAGAACGGCCAAGCTCAACCAAGCGACGAGAGAGTGCAACGGAGTGAGATAAATCAAGTTCAATCTGTGCCGGATTGCTGATTGGAAAATCCATAAGGTGAACTGACTCTTGCTCCTCTGGTTCTGCGACTCGAACCAATACCTGCCATACATGTTCGGTAATGAACGGAACCATCGGTGCCAAAAGGAGTGTTAATTCTTTGAGGCAGGTGTAAAGCGTGGAAAGAGCTGCGCTTTCGCCATCCCAAAAACGTCGTCGGGATCGTCGCACGTACCAGTTAGAGAGATCATCAATGAAAGCGGCTAGCAATTTTCCGGCTTCTTGTGAGTCGTACCCTTGATAAGCCTTATCCACTCCTGCGATCAGCAAATTCAATTCTGAAAGAATCCATTTGTCCAATGTCGTTGGTTCGGTTGTAAGACCTTCAAATGAATAATCCGATGCTTGGGCATATAAAGTAAAGAATGAGACGGTATTCCAATATGTAAGAAGTGTCTTTCGTACCACATCGGAAATTGCATCGTGGCCGACTCTTCGAGCGCTCCACGGCGAACCTGCCGCCAACATGTACCAGCGAACCGCATCGGCTCCGTGTTGATCCATCAGTGCTACCGGCTCCAAGACATTGCCCAGGTGCTTGCTCATTTTTCTGCCATCTTTATCCAAGATATGGCCAAGACAGAGAACTGTTTCATAAGAGCTCTGGTCAAAGACCAGCGTTCCAATTGTCATTAATGTGTAAAACCAACCTCGGGTTTGATCAATTGCTTCGCAGATGAAATCGGCCGGATATGCAGCGGCGAAGGCGGATTCGGAACCCTCTTTATGTGGGTAACCCCATTGTGCAAATGGCATCGCGCCGGAGTCATACCAACAATCGATAACCTCATTGACGCGCACCATAGTGCTATCGCATTCGCTACAGGCAAAAGTAATATCATCAACAAAAGGGCGATGCGGATCCGTGTTTGCTAATTCCTTCCCAGCCAATTGACCAAGTTCGGCCAAAGATCCCACACAAAATTCATGCCCATTTTCGCATTTCCAAATAGGCAGGGGAGTACCCCAGTAGCGATTTCGGGAGACTGCCCAATCGATATTGTTGTTGAGCCAATCGCCATAGCGACCATTCTTGATCGTTTCTGGATGCCAGTCAGTCTTGGCATTTTCTCGGAGTAACGCTTCTTTGATCGCGGTGGTTCGGATATACCAAGAGGGTTGCGCGTAATAGATCAACACGGTGTGACAGCGCCAACAATGAGGATACGAGTGTTCAATCTGATCATGTCGAAACATCAGCCCACGAGCCTTGAGATCGCGAATTAATACTTTGTCCGCATCTTTAAAAAACATCGATCCGATTAACTCGATCTCGGCCAAGAAAGTTCCGTCCGGTGCCACAGGATTCACAACTGGCAATCCGTAGGAGCGGCAGATGTTGAGGTCATCAGCACCGAAAGCTGGCGCTTGATGGACTAACCCAGTTCCATCTTCGACCGTTACATAATCGGCTAGAACAATAAAGTGTGAATCGGGGATCTCGATTAAATCGAAGGGGCGTTGATAGGAGATTCGCTCTAATTCACTTCCCAGCACCGATGCCAGAACAGTGACATCCTTACCCAGGATCCCGACTAAGTTTTCGGCAACTACAACTCTTTCACTGGTTTCTTCGGCGGTCCCGGAATTGGTTCGAACCTCAACAACTTGGTAGGTCACCTTTGGGTTGACCGCGATGGCGGTGTTGGATACCAAGGTCCATGGGGTGGTTGTCCAGACCAAGAAGGAAGCGCCAAGTTCGGCGACGAGACCAGATGTTGCTGGGAAGCGAACGAAGACCGATGGATCGGTAACAGTTTCGTAGCCTTGCGCTAATTCATGGTCGGACAGGCCGGTGCCGCATCGCGGGCAGTAGGGAGCAACGCGATGGTCTTGGACCAGCAGCCCCTTTTTCCAAATTTGTTGAAGCGACCACCAGACGCTCTCCACGTACTCTCCGGACATAGTCCAGTAGGCCTGGTCGAAGTCGACCCAAAATCCCATTCTGCGGGTCATTCCAGTAAAGGCGCTGACATGGCGTTGTACCGATTCGCGGCACTTCTCATTGAAGGCGGCAATTCCATAGCTCTCGATATCGCCCTTACCCGCAAAGCCCAACTCTTTCTCCACTGCAATTTCCACCGGCAGACCGTGACAGTCCCAGCCAGCTTTTCGGATGACTTGGTGACCTTTCATCGTCTGGAAGCGAGGAAAGAGGTCTTTGAAGACGCGAGCCTCAATATGGTGGGTTCCCGGCATCCCATTGGCAGTTGGCGGTCCCTCGAAGAAGGTCCACCGAGAGGCGCCTTCGCGATTTGCTACCGATTTATCAAAAATCGAATTCTTCTCCCAAAATGAGAGGATTTGATGCTCGGTCGCCGGCAGATCGATCTGGGGCGCGAGCGCTTTAAAAGAATTCGTCATGGTTCCCTCTTCTAGTTTCTTCGGCGTGAATTCGGCCTGTCGTGAAACTGGAGGGACGGCTCTAGAAGTAGCAACCGCGGTACCACCCGCCTTAATCCGAGAGCTAGGCTGCCCGGATCCGCTTTCTTGTCGATCATTCAGGGCTGGTTCTACCCCAAATCCCCAAGGATTTGGCTCTTCCAGCGACTCCAGGGGGATAACCCTTTCCACGCCAACTACTCTGAACAGAACAAAGTCTAGCAAGATGCGGAAGTCGGTAGTGGTCATTTTGCGCTGGTAGGGGATACTTGCCCGAGTTGGCGTTTGTCCAACGATCGTTCTAACCTGTGCGGCTTCGAAAGGGACCAATGGTGAGTAAAAAGGCACAAGCCCCAGCGGGCAAATCTGCCCCCAAAGGCGGGGCTGTGAAGAAGTCGAGCACTGCGCCGGCTCCGAGCAAGAAGAAAGCCGTTGCGACCAAGGCGCCTGCTGCCACCAAGCCCGCGAAGAAGATTGTCACGAAGATTCCAACGTCAAAAAAACCTGTCACAAAGAGCGATTCTAAGAAGGTGAACCCAGTGAAAAAAGCAACACCAGTAAAAAGCGCTCCTGTGAAGAAAGCTGTCGCCGCGCCAAAGCCGGCAGTAAAGAAAATTGCCGAAGCAAAACCGGCCCGGTCACCAAATATCGTTAAGCCCACCTTGGCTAAGCCAGCAAAGAAGGCCGCGCCGAAGACTTATCCTGCAAAATTGTTGAGCACCACCACTGGGGATTCCACCACGATTACGGTAACTCAGCACGAAGCCAATGTTGGTCCAGAGCCGGTGGTGGAAGAGCGTCGATTGGTAATGCCACCGCCTCCTCGCCCATCTAAGTCCACGAAGAAATCTCTCTTGAAGCCGATCAAGTTGGCACCTGCACCACTAGTTGTTGAAGTAGGCGAAGATCCATGGAGCGCTGCGGAGTTGAAAGCAATTCGCGCTGAACTTGCAAAGGATTTGAGCCGACTACAAAAGGAGTTAGCCGAAGCCGAAAGCGAGATGGATGAGCTTATTAGCTCAGCGGGAGTAGGTGCCGGTGATGATCAAGCCGATGCCGGAACTAAGACTTTCGAGCGTGAGCATGAGATGTCCTTGGTCTACAACGCCAGAGATATGGTCCTGCAAACGGAGCGAGCCCTGGAACGTATTGATGGCAAAACTTATGGACGTTGTGAAGAGTGTGGCAATTCCGTCGGCAAAGAACGGCTGAAAGTTTTTCCACGCGCCACTTTATGTATGTCATGCAAGCAAAAAGAAGAACGACGCTAACTAGCCCCGCTCGCAAGCGGATTGCTATAACCGTTTTTCTCGTATTTGCACTTGATAATGTCTCGAAATCCTTAGCAATAAAATTTCTGCACGACCAACCAGTTCAAATTTTGGGGAGATTTCTTACCCTGCACCTGCGCTTCAATTCAGGTGCGGCCTTTAGTTTGGGAACTTCTCGAACTCTGGTTTTTTCCTCGATCGCTATCGCAGCAGTCGCTGGGTTGTTGGCTTATGCAAAGCGAGTTACCAATGCGTGGTGGGCGCTGGCTCTTGGTTTAATTTTGGGTGGGGTATTGGGAAATTTATCGGATCGGATTTTCAGGCCTCCTGGATTTCTCCAGGGGCAAGTCGTCGATTGGATAGAATTGCCGCATTGGCCGACATTTAATGTCGCCGATTCCTCTATTGTTGGGGCAGCGGTATTGGTCGTTCTCTTATCAGCCAGGAATATAAAACCCACTGATTGAAGCTAGTTCAGCGTTAGGGCACTTTAATTTCTAATGTGTCTACCAGATTTAATCTCTTTGTTGTTAAGAAGGTGGGAAGTAATGGACTCAAGTAATTTGCCCAAGCGGGAAGTTAAGGTCATCGCAATTCCTGATGGACTAGATCAGGAGCGCCTCGACGCCGCATTGGCCAGAGTCTTAGGGCTTTCCAGATCCACAGTCGTCACCTTGATTGATTCTGGCGAAGTCACCTCTGACGGGGCGACCAAAATGAAATCAGATAAGGTCCGAAGCGGGGAGATTCTTGAAATTCTTATGCCACAAGCCAAAGTGGCGCCGTCGCTCAAACCCACGCCAATTATTGGAATGGGCATTGTTTACAATGACGATCACATTATCGTGATCGATAAGCCGGCTGGTGTCGCGGCTCATCCAAGTCCGGGTTGGCAAGGTCCAACTGTTATCGGCGGAATTCTGGCAGCTGGCTTTAATGTTGCAACTAGTGGCGCTGCCGAACGACAGGGTGTAGTTCACCGTCTCGATGTCGGAACTACTGGGCTCATGGTGGTAGCCAAAGACGAAATTTCTTATAGCAATCTAAAGGATCAATTTCGGGATCGAACTGTGACTAAGGTTTATCACGCCTTGGTTCAAGGTCATATGGACCCCACCGAAGGCACGATCGACGCTCCCATTGATCGTCATCCTCGGGAAGATTATCGTTTTGCCGTTGTGGCCGAAGGTAAGCCCAGCGTCACACATTACAAAGCCCTGGAACTCTTTCCGGCCGTCTCACTTCTGGAAATTGAGTTGGAAACGGGGCGAACCCACCAAATTAGGGTTCACTTCTCGGCGCTACACCACCCCTTGGCGGGAGATATCACCTACGGAGCCGACCACACCATTGCCGAGCGGCTGCAGATCTCTCGCCCGTGGCTCCACGCTCGGAAATTGAGCTTTCAGCACCCAGTGACCGGGGAATTGTTGGAGTTTTTCTCCGATTACCCAGAAGATCTGACACGCTCGTTGGCCATTCTTTCGGGCAATCAAGACCGCTCCTAGTTCCCAGTAGTAATCTCACTAACCGTGTCCAACTCCGCCAATTTCGTTCATCTGCATGTCCATACCGAGTATTCAATGCTCGATGGTGCCGCGCGCGTTGAAGAGTTGGTCAAGGAAGTCGCCCGCCAGGAGATGCCCGCGGTAGCAATAACCGATCACGGAAATGTTTTCGGCGCCTTCGAATTTAATAAACAAGCGATCAGGGCTGGCGTCAAACCCATCATTGGAATTGAAGCCTATGTGGCGCCAGAATCTCGTTTCGATAAACGACGCGTGAAGTGGGCAGCCGGCGGGGAAGACGATGTATCTGGTGGCGGGGCGTATACCCACATGACATTGTTGGCCGAAAATAACGATGGATTATCCAATCTTTTCAGACTCTCATCGCTGGCATCACTGGAAGGTTATTACTACAAACCTCGAATGGATCGCGAACTTCTTTCCAAATACGCCGGCGGAATAATTGCGACTACGGGATGTCCTGGTGGCGAGATCCAAACCCGACTTCGCATGGGTGCATATAAAGAAGCCAAACAAGCGGCAAGTGAACTCCGAGATATTTTTGGAAAAGAGAATTTCTATCTGGAGATAATGGATCACGGTATTGAAATTGAGAAACGTGCGAAAGCAGATTTGTTGAAACTTGGCAAAGAGTTGGGTTTGCCGCTACTTGCGACTAATGACTTGCACTACACCCAACATGCAGATTCACGTTTTCATGAAGCACTGCTGTGCGTTCAATCTGGTTCCACAATGGCAGATCCGAAACGTTTTAAATTTGAAAACTCTGAGTTCTATGTAAAGACTGCAGCCCAAATGCGGCAGCTTTTCGCAGATATGCCGGAAAGTTGTGACAACACACTTCTTATCGCCGAACGATGCAACATCACTATGCGCGAAGGTGAAAACCTTATGCCGCAATTCCCAGTACCTTCTGGCGAAACTGAAGATTCTTGGCTTCGCAAAACATCCCAGATTGGCCTAGAAGCCCGGCTCCACGGAGATGTGCCCGCCAATTATCAAGCGCGGTTAGATTATGAACTCGATGTAATGATTCGGATGGGCTTTCCTGGATACTTCTTGGTCGTTGCCGACCTATGTAGCCATGCGCGAGATGTAGGCATTCGGGTAGGGCCTGGACGTGGTTCAGCTGCCGGATCGCTGGTGTCATATTCACTGGGCATCACTGCCCTGGACCCAATCCACCACGGATTGCTCTTCGAACGTTTCCTCAATCCAGAGCGTATTTCCATGCCAGATATTGATCTGGATTTTGATGAGCGTCGCCGAAACGAAATGATTCAATATGCGACAAATAAATATGGCGAAGATCGCGTTGCCCAAATCATCACCTACGGAACCATCAAAACCAAACAAGCGCTGAAAGATTCTTCGCGAGTCCTTGGCTACCCAT
Organism: uncultured Actinomycetes bacterium; assembly: GCA_903850565.1. Classification (GTDB taxonomy): domain Bacteria; phylum Actinomycetota; class Actinomycetes; order Nanopelagicales; family Nanopelagicaceae; genus CAIMZW01. The sequence continues at coordinate 41,470 of CAINLV010000001.1, read as the reverse complement.
TTGCCATGGGGGATAAATTAACAAAAGCGCTGCCACCAACGGTAATGGGCAAAGACATTCCATTGGCTGGAGTCTTTGATGTGGAACACGATCGATATTCCGAAGCCGGAGAATTTCGGGCGCTCTATGAATCCGATTCCGATGTAAAAACAATCGTAGATACGGCATTGGGACTTGAAGGTCTAAAACGTCAATGGGGCGTTCATGCCGCGGGTGTAATTCTGAGCCGGGAACCACTGTTGGATGTAATTCCGATACATCGACGCGATGCCGACGGTGCAATCATTACCCAGTTTGATATGGGCGCTTGCGAAGCTATCGGGTTGTTGAAAATGGACTTTCTGGGCCTTCGCAATCTTTCGGTCTTGGATGATTGCCTTTTAAATATAAAGGCCAACAAAGGCATTGATTTGGATTTATCGGATCTGACTTTAGATGACCCAGTTACATTTTCCCTTCTGGCTCAGGGCGATACTTTGGGAGTCTTTCAGCTAGACGGTGGTCCTATGAGAGCGCTGCTACGACAAATGGCGCCAGATTCATTCGAAGATATCTCCGCCGTAATCGCCTTGTATCGACCTGGTCCCATGGGCGTTAACGCGCACAATGATTACGCTGATCGAAAGAATAGGCGTCAAAAAGTTGAGCCGATCCACCCACAACTGGAAGAGCCGTTGGCCGAAATTTTGGGCGATACCTACGGATTAATTGTTTACCAAGAGCAGGTAATGGCAATTGCCCAAAAGGTGGCGGGATTTTCGTTAGGGCGCGCAGATTTATTGCGTAAAGCCATGGGTAAAAAGAACAAAGATATTCTGGATAAGGAATATGTAAATTTTGAAGCGGGCATGCGCGAAAATAATTTTTCCAAAGCCGCCATCGATAAATTATGGGAAACGCTCATTCCCTTCTCGGACTACGCCTTCAACAGAGCACATAGCGCCGGCTACGGTGTGGTTTCTTATTGGACCGCTTATTTAAAGGCCAATTTCCCAACTGAATATATGGCAGCCCTTCTCACCAGTGTCAGAGATGACAAAGATAAGAGCGCGCTTTACTTGAATGAATGTCGGCGAATGGGAATTAAGGTTTTACCGCCGGATGTTAACGAGTCACATTCTGACTACACCCCACTTGGAACTGACATTCGCTTTGGATTAACTGCTATTCGCAACGTAGGTGAAAATGTAGTTGCATCCATCACCAACCAAAGAGCTGCCAAAGGCCGATATACATCCTTCGGCGATTTCCTGGCAAAAGTTGATGCCCAGGTCTGCAATAAAAAGACCATCGAATCTCTCATCAAGGCGGGGGCATTTGATTCGCTCAATCATTCTCGCCGCGGGTTGATGATGGTTTACCTAGAAGCGATTGACTCAATTAGCGAGACGAAGCGAGCCGAAGCCATCGGCCAATTTGATCTCTTCGGATCCGATCCTGGACAGATGACGACAACGGTAACTGGCGTTGAACTCGATATTCCCGCCGGTGAATGGGAGAAGATGTTGCTTCTGGGATACGAGCGCGAAATGTTGGGCTTGTATGTTTCCGATCATCCCTTATTTGGTGTGGAACATATTCTTCGAGCCGCTACGGATGTGCCCTTGAGCCACATCTCCGACGATGGCATTGGGCATGATCAAATGGTGACCATCGGCGGCTTAATCACACAGGTCCAACGAAAACTCTCCAAGCAAGGAACCTCTTGGGCAATCATTACCATTGAGGACCTGGAAGGCTCAGTGGATCTCATGTTTTATTCCAAGATCTACGAGCAATACGCGATGAATTTAATTGAGGACCGAGTCGTCGTAGTTCGCTGCAAAGTTGATAAACGGGAAGAGCAGCCGCGGCTCACCGTCCTGGAAATGTCGATTCCAGATATTTCCGGAGCACCAACGGGTCCTTTGGTTATCACCATGGATACCGTCCGGTGCACTCCGCCAGTTGTGGATCGGATGAAGGAAATTCTTCGCTCTCATCCTGGTTCCCGCGAAGTCCATCTCAAGTTAGATGATGGACCAAAGAGCATGGTTTTGAAGCTAGATGATGAATTAAAGGTGACGGCATCGCCAAGTCTGAGCGCTGATCTCAAGGCGCTGCTGGGCTCGGAGTGTCTGGTCTAACTTGCCCTGATCTTCCGTCTTTCAATGGCGATACGAGCCACTACCTTCAGCCTCTAGAATTGGCCAATGCGCACCGTACCCATTCGTCGAGTAGACCTTCGGGGAGAAAGGCAGACCAAAGTCGGCTACGCCCGGCTGTTGCCGCGCGCCGAACTAGATATCGATGCCGCCCTTATCGCAATCGCACCGATCCTTGCTCGGGTTGAAACCGGAAGTGAAGTTGACCTGCTCGATCTTTGCGAGGAATTTGATGGAATCCGGCCAGCCCAGATTCGAGTATCTGAAAGTGCAATCACGGCGGCCCTGAACAATTTAGCTCCAGAAATACGAAGCGCCCTGGAAGAGGCCATTCGAAGAATTACCAAAGCCCATCTGGATCAGGTTCGGAGTGAGATTTTTACCGAGGTGGTTCCGGGCGGGACGGTTGTGCAACGGTGGATTCCAGTTGACCGAGTCGGCCTCTATGTTCCTGGCGGCAAAGCGGTTTATCCCAGTTCAGTAATTATGAATGTGGTTCCTGCCCAAATTGCAAAGGTAGCTAGCATCGCAGTTGCATCGCCACCGCAATTGAACAATGGCGGATTGCCCAATCAAACCATTTTGGCAACATGCGCCCTCTTGGGAATTACTGAGGTGTACGCAATTGGCGGGGCACAGGCTGTGGCTATGTTCGCCTACGGAGTTGAAGGAGTATGCGAGCCAGCCGACATGGTCACTGGTCCAGGAAATATTTATGTCGCAGCAGCCAAGCGCGCTCTTCGTGGAAAGATTGGAATTGATTCAGAGGCCGGTCCAACCGAAGTGGCAATTTTGGCAGACGAGCAGGCTGTCGCTGGCGAAGTTGCCGCAGATCTAATTAGCCAAGCCGAACATGACACCATTGCCGCAGCGGTCTTAGTAACTACCTCATTGGATTTGGCTAGCGCAGTCGAAACTGAATTGAATCGACAGACCGCCGCCACCAAGCACTCGGATCGAATCTTTACTGCCCTTTCGGGAAAGCAATCTGCGATCGTGATTGTTGACTCAATTGCTCAAGGGATTGATGTTGTAAATGCCTACGCCGCCGAGCACCTTGAACTTTTGGTAAGTAATACTGAAGAAGTTGCAAAGCAAATTCGAAATGCTGGAGCGGTCTTTTTGGGAAGGTTTTCGCCAGTTTCCCTAGGTGATTATTCCGCCGGTTCCAATCACGTGCTTCCAACTGGTGGTTGCGCCTGCCACTCCAGTGGGCTCTCAGTTCAAAGTTTCCTCAAAGGTGTTTCCTTCATCAAATATTCGGAACAGGCATTTAATGACATCGCCGCCAACGTCATAACTTTGGCAAATGCCGAAGATTTACCTGCCCACGGCCAGGCCATTAGCGCCCGGTTCGAAGATGGGTCTATTCGATGACCAGCCCGCAATCAATGTGGCCGACGTGGCTACCACTGCGAGAAGATCTCAAGAACCTTTCGCCATATGGCGCGCCGCAAATTTCCGGCGTATTACATCTCAATACCAACGAGAACCCATTCCCTTTGCCTCAGCCAGTAGTGGAAGCGATCTCCACACGAATCAATCAACGAATTGCCGATCTCAATCGATATCCAGATCGAGACGCAGTGCTTTTGCGCGAGAAATTGGCCAATTACATCAATTTGCTTTCACAGACTTCCTTTTCGAAGGAGAATGTGTGGGCTGCAAATGGCAGCAACGAAGTTTTGCAAACTCTTCTCCTTGCATGTGGCGGTCCAACGAGTTTAGCTCTGGGCTTCACACCTTCGTATTCGGTTCATCCGCTCATTGCACAAATCACGGCTACTCCTTGGATCGCAGGTTTTCGCGAGCCAACTTTTTCCCTAGATATTGACGCTGCGGTTGAAAAGATTCTGACGGCAAACCCTCGCTTAGTTTTCATCACAACTCCCAATAACCCGACGGGGAACGTCTTGCCTTTGGCCGACATCTTTAGGATTGCAGAAGCAGCAGCGTCGATCAGCGCCTTACTTGTGGTTGACGAGGCTTATCAAGAATTTTCTCAGGAAGATTCAGCAGTCACATTGATTGGTCAATTTCCCAACCTGGTAGTGACTCGCACAATGTCCAAGGCCTTTGCCTTTGCCGGAGCCCGCGTCGGGTACTTAGTCGCAAGTCCAGAAGTTATCGACGCCATGTTTATCACCAGACTTCCTTATCACCTCAGTTCATTGACTCAGGCAGCAGCCGAGGCTGCGCTGGATAATCAGGAATTGCTTCAGGCTGAAGTTCAATTTCTAGTTTCAGAACGCCAACGAATGAGTTCGGTCATGACGAAGGCCGGATTTTCCGTTGTGGACAGCCAAGCAAACTTCCTGCTCTTCGCTGGATTTCCTGATTCATCATCAGACACCTGGAAATATTTCTTGGATCGGGGAATTCTGATTCGGGATGTTGGGCTTGCTGGCTTTTTGCGAGTAACAATCGGCACTGTCGCCGAAAACGAAAGCTTTTTAACGGAGCTTCTCAAACTTCGACCATAATAAGTCAATGAATTCTGGATCAATTCAACGTAGCAAGTGAGGGGAATACTATGAGCGCAACGGTGGCACGGACGGCGATAGTCAGTCGTCAGACCAAGGAATCTTCGGTACACGTTGAACTCAATTTGGATGGAACCGGACAGATTTCGGTAGAGACCGGAGTTCCCTTTTTCGATCACATGCTCTCGCAATTAGGTAAGCACAGTGGTTTCGATTTGAAAGTAATTACAAAAGGGGATGTGGATGTCGACTCACATCACACCGTAGAAGATACCTCGCTAGCTTTTGGACAAGCACTTCGTGAAGCGCTCGGCGATAAAGCCGGGATTCGTCGCTTCGGCGATGCCGTGGTTCCTCTGGATGAGGTCTTGGTCCAAGCCGCAGTCGACCTCTCTGGTCGACCATATCTGGTTCACCGCCAACCTGAAATCGTGGAATTGATCGGAACTTTTGACACCACACTTGGTCGCCACATCTGGGAGTCCATTGTTGCTGAAGCGCGAATCGCGCTGCACATTCGCGTCTTAGAAGGACGGAATGCACATCACGTTTTCGAAGCCCAATTCAAGGCGGTCGCACGTGCACTTCACATGGCAGTTGCGCTGGATAATCGTGTAGCTGGAATTCCTTCGACAAAGGGTGTTCTTTGATAGCAATTTTGGATTACGGATCGGGAAATCTCCGATCTGCCGAGCGAGCCTTCGCGCTTACTGGCCAAGAAGTCATTGTTACATCAGACCCACAAATATGTGCCGATGCCCATGGTCTTATCGTTCCTGGCGTAGGTGCATTTGAAGCTTGCATGGACCAGCTCAAAGAAGTAGGTGGCGATCTCATCATTTCGAAGCGGGTCGCGCGCCAACAACCGATATTTGGAATCTGCGTAGGTATGCAAATCCTCTTCACTTTGGGTGAAGAGAAAAATGGAAGTTTGGGTTTAGGTATTTGGCCCGGCTCAGTAAGTGAAATTTCTGCGCCGATCCTTCCGCACATCGGCTGGAATTCGGTACAGGTAGCAGAAGGATCACAACTCTTTGAAGGAATTGAATCGCAAACTTTCTACTTCGTACATTCCTTTGCAGCTAAGGTGCCGGTTCCCAATGCGTTGAATAGCACCTGCGAATATGGCGAAACTTTTATCGCAGCAGTTGAAGCTGGATCTGTCGTTGCCACACAATTCCATCCAGAGAAGAGCGGTTCGGCAGGAGCGGTGCTAATTAGGAATTGGGCAAAATCATTATGATGAAAAAACTGGAACTCTTACCTGCGATCGATGTCAAAGATGGTCGCGCCGTGCGCCTGGTACAAGGCGACCTTGCGCACGAGAGTATCTATGGCGCCCCACTGGATGTTGCTAAAGAGTTTGTCGACGCTGGCGCCGAATGGATACATCTAGTGGATTTGGATGCCGCCTTTGGTCTGGGAAGCAACGCCGAATTATTGGCAGAGGTAATCGCATCAGTTGATATCCAAGTAGAACTTTCGGGTGGCATTCGAGATGATGAATCGTTACGTCGCGCGCTAGCAACAGGTTGCCGACGAGTGAATTTAGGAACTGCGGCACTGGAGGACCCCGAGTGGACCGCAAGAGTCATTGGTGAATTCGGAGATCGGATTGCAGTGGGATTAGATGTCCGTGGCCATACTTTGGCGGCGCGCGGTTGGACTAAAGAGGGTGGCGACCTTTTTGAAACATTGGCGCGGTTAGATCGTGATGGATGTGCTCGATATATCGTGACCGATGTGGCACGCGATGGAACTCTGACCGGAGCAAATGTTGAACTCTTAAAATTAGTCTGTGCGGCAACCGATCGTCCGGTAGTGGCCAGTGGTGGAGTTGCCCAACTCCAAGACTTAGCTGATTTACGGGCCTTGACTTCAATCGGTGTAGAAGGTGCCATCGTTGGTAAGGCTCTTTACTCCGGAGCCTTTACTTTGGAAGATGCGATTCGAATAACTTCTACGCAAGATTTCCCATCATGACCTTGGTTAAACGGATAATTCCTTGTTTGGATGTCTCCGGTGGAAGAGTTGTTAAAGGCGTTAATTTCGTCAACCTTGTTGATGCCGGCGATCCGGTGGAGTTGGCCAAGCGTTATGACCAAGAGGGAGCCGACGAGCTCACCTTCCTGGATATCTCCGCTAGCGTTGAAGATCGAAAGACGACAATAGACATTGTCCGAAGAACTGCAGAACAAGTATTTATCCCTTTAACAGTCGGTGGGGGAATCCGTTCGGCAGATGATGTGAATGTCTTGCTGCGAAATGGCGCGGATAAAGTTTCTATAAATACTGCCGCCATTATGAGACCAGAATTAATAAATGAAATTTCTGACCGGTTTGGCAATCAGGTCTTGGTCTTATCCGTGGATGCACGTCGAGGTCGGACCAGCTCTGGATTTGAAGTAACGACCCATGGAGGTCGACAGGGAACCGATATCGATGCTCTTGCTTGGGTTGAAGCGGCAATCAGCAGAGGTGTTGGCGAAATCTTGCTCAACTCTATGGATGCAGATGGAACCCGAGCTGGTTATGACCTAGAAATGATCGCTGCGGTTCGCAAGATTTCTAGTGTGCCAATAATTGCCAGCGGTGGCGCAGGTTCGATCTCCGATTTTGCTCAGGCTTTGGGGGCAGGCGCCGATGCGCTCCTTGCTGCCAGCGTTTTCCACTTCGGAGTCCATCGAATCGCCGATGTGAAGGGTTATCTGGCGCAGCAGGGTTATCCCGTTCGCCGATAGTCCTCAATACGGCAGAATACGAGCATGTCCGGAGCCGAAGTCACCAATCTTGAGATACCTGAGGAAGTGTTACACCACTTTCGCCAGGGCGATCTTGTTGCCGCTATTGCCCAAGATGTAAGCGATGGCCAGGTCTTGATGGTGGCGTGGATGAATGAATCTGCGCTTCGAGAAACCATCACCAGCGGACAAGCCACCTACTGGAGCCGAAGTCGGCAAAGTATTTGGCGTAAGGGTGAAACATCCGGTCATTTTCAACAAGTTCATTCACTCAGGTATGACTGCGATGGTGACGCCATTCTTATGGAAGTAGAGCAAACTGGAGCGGCCTGTCACACGGGAGCACGGAGTTGTTTCTATCGCTCAATCCCATTCACTGAAATCTCAGCTTCGAAGGGGAGTGCATCCGAATGATTCTTGAAGAATTTAGAGAGTATGCCAAAAGCTTTAATGTCATTCCGGTGTGGCGCAAATTTTTAGCCGATAGCGAAACCCCACTAACCCTTTTTAGAAAATTGGCAGGAGATCGCTCCGGAACCTTTCTTCTGGAGTCGGCCGAACATGGTGGTGCATGGTCGAGATATTCATTTATTGGGGTTAACAGTGCAGCAACCTTGACCGAAGAAAATGGGTTGGCGATCTGGGAAGGCGTTCAACCGGCCGGCTCTCCCAGCGGCATTGATCCTTTAGAAGCGTTGCGAATTTCCACGCAACATTTGAAATCTCCCAAGATCCCACATCTGCCTCCACTAACTGGTGGCTTAGTTGGATATATGGGATACGACATAGTTCGCAGATTGGAAAAGATTTCCAATCTCTCAGTCAACGATGTTCCGGTTCCAGAAATTGCCTTTATGTTGACCTCGGATTTAGCCGTCTTTGACCATCAAGAAGGCACGCTGACTTTGATCGCCAATGCCATCAACTGGGATGGCAGCAGCGAAAGAATTGATGAAGCCTATGAAGGTTGCTTGGCGCGCCTAGATGCAATGGAACTTTTACTCAAGACTTCTGTCGAAGCCCACATCTCGCACTTAGAGAACAAACCTTCGCCAAGTTACTCCAGAAATCTCAGTGATGAAGAATATGAAAACCAAGTAGAGAAGATCAAAGAAGAAATCCGATCGGGAGAAGCATTCCAAGTAGTCTTATCGCAACGGTTCACCATGGAGTGTTCTGCTCAAGCGCTAGATGTGTACCGAATGCTTCGCCTCAATAATCCGAGCCCGTATATGTACTTGTTCCGATTCTCTGATGGTCTAGAGATCGTTGGCTCAAGCCCGGAAGCATTGGTCAAGATCGCATCAGGTGAGGTAATGATCCATCCATTGGCAGGAACGCGAAAACGTTCTTCCGATCCGGAAGTCGATTTGGCACTTGAACTAGATTTACTTCAAGATCCCAAAGAGCGCGCCGAGCATTTAATGTTGGTCGATCTTGGTCGAAATGACCTGGGCAGAGTATGTGAATCGGGAACCGTAGAAGTTGTTGAATTTATGCATGTGGAGCGCTTTTCACATGTCATGCATATTGTTTCCACCGTCACCGGTCGATTGGCCGCGGATAAAACTCCTACTGATGCCCTCTTTGCAGTATTTCCAGCAGGAACACTCTCCGGAGCACCAAAACCGCGTGCCATGGAAATCATTGAAAATTCTGAACCTACCCGCCGCGGAATTTATGGCGGAACCATTGGCTACTTGGATTTCACTGGCAATATCGATACCTGCATTGCGATCCGAACTGCAGTATTAAAAGATGGTAAAGCCTACGTCCAGGCAGGAGCCGGAATTGTTGCTGACTCGGTTGCACATTTGGAAAATCAAGAATGCGTCAATAAGGCCGCAGCAGTCCTAGGTGCCATCGCTGCAGCGAATTCGCTTCGAGCGCTATGAAGTCCCTACGACGTTTTGCGCCAGCAATATTTCTTTTCTTCATAATGGTGGGGAGTGGCCGGCTTCTCAAAGATCATTTCTCGATTATTGCCTTGGCTATTTTTGGGCTCTCTTTTTTGCTTTTAGTTATTCTCGTTCTTCGGCCATTAGTAAAAGGCCAACTGCATCCAAAGTATCAGCGAAAGCCTGCCTCTCCGTGGAGTGCGTTAAATGATGGGATCGATCCTTCGCTATGACCACCGTATTGGAATCGATCGTCGAAGGTGTTTTGGAAGATTTGCAAATTCGCAAATTGTCGCCTGCCCAATTGCAGGAAGAGCTGTTGGCAGCGCCACCCCCACGTGATGCATTCGCAGCCCTTGATCAAAAAGAACTTTCTCTTATCGCCGAAGTCAAGCGCGCCTCTCCAAGCAAAGGTGAGCTTGCCGCAATCGTTGACCCTTCTGCGTTGGCAGAGGAATATCAAGAAGGTGGCGCCAATGTAATAAGTGTTCTCACCGAAGCCCGAAGGTTCGGTGGTTCGATCGCCGATTTGAAACAGGTCCGTAGCGCGATTGACCTACCAGTGCTAAGAAAAGATTTCATAGTAACTGAATATCAAGTATTGGAAACGCGGGCGATTGGCGCCGATTTACTGTTGCTAATAGTCGCCAGTTTGTCGGATTCTCAACTTACAGATTTTTATCAGATCGCAACTGAAATCGGATTAAATGTTTTAGTGGAAGTTCATGATTTATTAGAAATAGAACGAGCTATGAATATCAATCCAAAGATAATTGGCGTCAATTCCAGAAATCTGAAGACTCTTGAGATCAATAGCAATGCCTTCGCCGAGCTTCTTCCAGAAATCCCAAGCACCGTGCTTCGAATTGCCGAATCCGGCATCTCAGATCGGCGCCAAGTGGAAGAGATTGAAAATCTAGGTGGACGCGGAATTTTGGTGGGGGAGACCTTGGTCAAAGCCAAGAATCCTCGTATCGGAATTGCCACACTTTTGGGCAGGTAACGGTTGGCGTGGTCGCGTAAGATTCTTGATTACAACTAGCGAAATTGGTGGGGTACGAGATTGGTTAGTAACAACGTAGATTCCGAAGCTGCTTCCCAGATATTGGGCCACTTTGGTCGATTTGGTGGTCGCTTTGTTCCAGAGGCGCTCATCTCCGCACTAGATGATCTCACTGCTGCACACCTATCGGCCCAGAATGATCCAGAATTTCAAAGAGAACTTGCCTATCTTCATAGAACATATACCGGGCGCCCGAGCATTATCACCGAGGCCCCTAGGTTTGCCGAACATGCTGGTGGAGTCCGAATTCTGCTCAAGCGAGAAGATCTCAACCACACCGGTAGCCACAAAATAAATAATGTTTTAGGCCAAGCGCTTCTGACAAAACGAATGGGCAAGAAGCGAATCATTGCCGAGACTGGCGCTGGTCAACATGGAGTCGCTTCGGCAACAGCAGCAGCGCTGATGGGGTTGGAATGCGTTGTTTATATGGGCGAAGAAGATACCCGCCGTCAGTCACTGAATGTGGCGCGAATGAAATTACTAGGAGCCGAAGTTATTCCGGTTACTCAAGGTTCGCGAACTCTCAAAGATGCTATTAACGAAGCAATGCGAGATTGGGTAACCAATGTCGATTCCACCCACTATTTAATGGGAACGGTTGCCGGTCCGCATCCATTTCCCACCATGGTTCGAGATTTTCAGAAAATTATTGGCGAAGAAGCGCGCGAACAAGTCTTGGAACTTACCGGGAAATTGCCCGATGCAGTTTTAGCCTGTATCGGTGGCGGCTCAAATGCCATTGGAATTTTCCATCGCTTTATTGATGACCATTCGGTACGACTCATAGGTCTTGAAGCGGGCGGTCGTGGGGTGCAATCTGGATTCCACGCGGCCACAATCACAGGTGGTTCAGTCGGCGTCTTGCACGGAACTCGTTCCTTTGTTTTACAAGACGGCAATGGACAAACCGTGGAATCACATTCGATTTCGGCAGGTTTGGATTATCCCGGAGTTGGTCCGGAGCATGCCTATCTTCATGAAATTGGTCGAGCTGAATATCGAGCCATCACCGATGCCGAAGCGATGAACGCTTTCTCGTTGCTGAGCAAGACTGAAGGAATCATTCCGGCCATTGAGAGTGCACATGCGCTGGCGGGGGCAATCGACATCGGTAAGGAATTGGCAAGTGCTGGTCATTCAGATGCAGTGCTCTTGTTAAACCTTTCTGGTCGCGGGGATAAAGATGTTCAAACGGCCGCTGAATATTTTGGGATCACACTATGACCGCAATGGAAGAACTTTTTATCAGAACTAAAGCGGAAAATCGTGCCGCGTTGATTGGCTACATTCCAGCAGGATTTCCCTCAAAGGCTGCCTGTATTGAAGTCATTAAGGCGATGGTCGCTGGTGGAGTCGATGCAGTTGAAATTGGTTTCCCATATAGCGACCCGGTGATGGATGGGCCAGTTATCCAAGCAGCTGCAGAGCAAAGTTTGAGCGCAGGCACTGGCGCCGAAGATGTCTTTGATGTTCTTAAGGCAACTACTGATTTGGGCGTTCCAGGTTTAGTCATGACTTATTGGAATCCGATTGAAAAATATGGGGTAGAGAAATTCGCCCAAAGCCTGCAAGCAGCTGGTGGTTCCGGAGTAATCACCCCAGATCTCACGATCGAAGAATCTGGACTGTGGAAGAGCGCGGCGGAAGCAGCGCAGATTAATCGCATTTATGTCGTGGCCCCAAGCACTTCTACAGCGCGGATGCCGTTAGTAACCAGCCAGTGCTCTGGCTTTATTTATGCTGCCAGTTTGATGGGGGTTACTGGAACCCGAAATTCCGTCTCCAATGGCGCTTCCGAGCTTGTTGCCCGGATTAGGCAGACCTCGGCAACTCCAGTGGCAGTTGGTCTGGGAGTTTCCACTAAAGCCCAAGCCCAGGAAGTGGCCGCCTATGCAGACGGGGTTATTGTGGGTTCAGCCTTTATTCGCCTGATTCAGGAGAGCGAAAATTTCGAAACCGGTTTGCTGCGAGTTCAGGAACTAGCGGCGGCTTTGGCTGACGGAGTGCGTCGATAAGCGGCGGAGTGCGATAAATTACGAACCTTAGTTCACGAACTCAGCAAGAATGCGAATAAAGGAGATAACAGTGGCTCAGCGAAAAGTTGAAAAGGCTAATGCCGAAAAAGGTACCAAGATTCTGGTAATTGGCATGGTTATCTTTGTAGTTGCAGTAGGTGTCATTTTTTCAGTAATTAGCAATAATCAGAAAAATCATGTCACCACACCTTCGCAGGTATCCAAGGCCGATGACTACGGAATCGTCTTTAATGCAAAGGCCACACCACGCCTTGATATTTGGGAAGATTTCCAATGCCCAATTTGCAATGCCTTTGAAGCATCCAATAACGCTTATGTAAACGAATTAGTTAAGGGCAAAAAGACGAAGGTTGTCTTCCATCCAGTTTCCTTCATTGGAACCAATGGTGGTCAACCATTAAGCAGCGATGAATCAGCTCATGCCGCTGCGGTGGCTGCCTGTGCGGCGGATTCTGGAAAATTTATTGAGATGCACAAAGCGCTTTATATGGATCAAGCCACAACAGAAAATAGCGGCAAGTGGACTGATGGCCACCTAGTACTTCTTGCTGCAAATGTTGGAATCAGTACTCCTGCCTTCGCCCAATGTGTTTCTTCTGGAAAGTATTTGGGATGGACCCAAGCAATCACGGCCACCATGGCGAAAAACAAGGTGACTGGAACTCCAACAATTTTCCTCAATGGAAAAGTTCTCAATTACCAGACCAAGACCGCGAAGAACTATGTCAATATCTTTGATGCCGCTGCATTTAAGAAGGCGCTAAAGGCTGGCGGCGTTCTTTAAGAAAATGCCTGAATTTATCCCAACTCCAACCAAGTCATTTCTGGAGTTGGGTGGTCTAACCATCCACTTTTATGCGCTAATAATCTTGGTTGGTGTTGTTGTCGCGATTGCTATTGGCCGAGAACGTTTTGTAGCTCGCGGCGGTGACTCCGAACACATCTCCGATATCGCGTTATGGACCGTACCCGCTGGTGTCATTGGCGGCCGGATGTATCACGTGATTACTTCTCCCGATGCATATTTCGGATCTGGTGGCCATCCGCTCAACGCCTTCAAGATTTGGGAAGGGGGAATGGGGATTTGGGGCGCCATAGCTTTAGGTTTGGCTGTTGCCAAATGGCGATTCACTTTTGCTTCAAGTTCAGTCTCCTTCTGGGTGGCGGCAGATTCCTTTGCTCCCGCGCTCCTTATTGCCCAGGCGATCGGGCGGTGGGGAAATTGGTTTAACGGCGAACTATTTGGCAGCCCCACCACCTTGCCTTGGGGCCTTTCGATTCCTCCAGCTAATCGGCCCATCGGTTACGAAACCTTCGCTACCTTTCACCCCACTTTTCTCTACGAATCCATCTGGTGCGCCTTGGGCGCCTTCCTCCTTATCGCCATTGAAAAAAGTTCCTGGTGGCGGTCGAAATGCGCTTGGCCCGGCGCCAGTTTCTGTCTGTACCTCATTATTTATACCGTGGGTCGAACTTGGATCGAATTCTTGCGGATTGACGATGCCCACCATATTTTGGGGTTGCGCCTGAATATCTGGGTGAGCGTGATCTGTTTTACAGGTGCGCTGACGTTCCTATTGCGGAAAATCGCTAGAATTTCCCCATGATTGAAGATGTGTACCGCCGAAATGAAGACCACCGAGTACATAAAGCCGGGTGGCTGCGAGCGGCAGTTTTAGGTGCCAATGATGGCTTGGTAGCTACTGCCAGCTTAATGATTGGCGTTTCCGCCGCTCAAGTGGGAAGTAGTTTCTTAATTACCGCCGGAGCTGCGGGAATCGTGGCTGGCGCTATGTCTATGGCGGTAGGCGAGTACATCTCGGTGCGCTCGCAGAATGATATTGAAGAATCTGATCGATTGATGGAAATTGAGCATTTGGCCATAGACCCTGAAGGTGAACTGGAAGAGTTGGTCTTGATCTACCAAGCTCGAGGTCTTCCTCGGGCACTTGCTGAAGAAGTTGCCGCAACTATGCACGCCAAAGATCCACTAGAAGCACATTTGCGCGATGAACTGGGTCAATTTGAACATACCAAGGCTCGTCCAGTTCAGGCTTCGATCGCCTCAGCCCTGAGTTATGCCGCCGGTGGCGTGGTGCCATTTCTTGGCGCCCTAGCCCCAACCATGGGAGCTAAGGTTGTGAGTATCGTGGCTTTTACCATTATTGGATTAATCGGCACCGGATTGTTAAGCGCCAAAATGGCTGGCTCGGCGCCGATAAAGACGACCTTGCGGATTTTAATTGGCGGTAGCTTCGGCATGGCGATCACCGCTGGGATCGGATCACTGGTTCATTTATCCGGTATCTAGTTGCTAGGCTTATGCGCTCACGCGTCCTCATAGAAAGTATGATGTCGCAGCAGTCGACCGGATTCATTTGTTGGGCCATTGTCGTCCCGACCGTTCTATAGGAGCGATCGTGACTTTATCCATGAATATGCCCCAAGCCCAAGGGCTCTATGACCCTTCCCAGGAGCACGACTCCTGTGGCGTGGCGATGGTTGCCACGCTCAATAAAATTGCAACTCATGACATTGTCGCAAAAGGTTTAATCGCGCTTCGCAATCTTGATCACCGTGGTGCATCCGGGGCCGAACCAGATAGTGGTGACGGCGCTGGCATTTTGATCTGTATTCCAGATCAGTTCTATCGAGACGAAGTAGATTTTCCGCTTCCAGAATTGGGGCATTACGCGACTGGAATCGCATTTATTGATTCCGCTTTGACCGATCGCTCTGGCATTGAAGCGATTGCTCATTCGGAAGGTTTGAAGATTCTAGGTTGGCGCGCCCTTCCGATTGACCCAGCCACTTTGGGTAAGACAGCTCTTTCAGTAATGCCGATTTTTGAACAACTCTTTGTTTCTGGAAATCTTGGCGAGACCGATCTTGATTTAGATCGGAAGGCTTTTGCCTTTCGCAAGCAGGTAGAACATCAATTCCCGATCTACTTCCCATCTTTATCTTCTCGAACCATTGTGTATAAGGGAATGTTGACCACCGGCCAACTTCAGGAATTCTTCCCAGATTTATCCGATGCTCGCGTTATCTCGCCGTTAGCGGTGGTTCACTCGCGTTTCTCAACAAACACTTTTCCTTCGTGGCCATTAGCTCACCCTTATCGATTCATTGCCCACAACGGAGAAATTAATACGGTCAAGGGAAATCGCAATTGGATGAGAGCACGGGAAGCACTGCTGGAGAGCGATCTGATCCCTGGCGATCTCACTCGGCTATTTCCTATTGTGGAGCAATCCGGAAGCGATACCGCATCCTTTGACGAAGTGCTGGAACTTCTTTATCTAGGTGGTCGTTCTCTTCCGCATGCAATCTTGATGATGATTCCTGAAGCTTGGGAAAACCATGCGACCATGCCGCAAAATCGAAAAGATTTCTATGCTTTCCATTCTTCCTTAATGGAGCCATGGGATGGTCCTGCTTGCGTGACCTTTACCGATGGTCGCCAAGTCGGAGCCGTTCTGGATAGAAATGGATTGCGTCCATCTCGTTATTGGGTCACTAAAGATGGACTTGTTGTTCTTGCCAGCGAAGTAGGCGTTTTGGATATCGAACAATCCAATATTGCCCGCAAGGGCAGATTGCAGCCGGGGCGAATGTTCCTAGTTGATATCGAAGAAGGCCGGATTATCGATGATGCTGAAATCAAGGATTCCTTGGCCGATGCAGCTCCTTATGGCGAATGGCTGCACAGCGGAATTGTTCATTTAGCCGACCTTCCCTCTCGGGAACATATTGTTTATCCGCACTCATCAGTACTTCGACGTCAGCGCGCATTTGGCTATACCGAGGAAGAACTTCGGATCATCGTCTCGCCAATGGCTAAGAGTGGCGCCGAACCACTGGGATCCATGGGAACTGATACCCCAATAGCGGCCCTTTCTAATAAGCCTCGCTTGCTCTTCGACTATTTTGCACAGCTATTTGCCCAGGTTACCAACCCACCTTTGGATGCCATTCGGGAAGAGTTAGTGACTAGTTTGGGTGGAACCATTGGCCCAGAATTCAACCTGCTCAATCCCGGACCAGCCTCATGCCGACAGATCGCATTGAGTTTCCCCGTTATCGATAATGATGAACTTGCAAAAATTATCCACGTTAACGCCGATGGCGACCATCCAGGTTTTGCCGCTCATGTAGTTCGAGGACTTTTCCCAGTTCTTGGTGGGGGAGAAGCGCTGCGGGAACGACTAGAAGAAATTCGCCGTGAAGTTTCCGAAGCAATCGCCAATGGAGCAAGAATCATCGTTCTCTCTGATCGCGATGGTGATTCTGAATTGGCACCGATTCCATCACTTCTTCTCACCAGCGCCGTTCATCACCATTTAATTCGTGAGAAGACTCGAACCCAAGTGGGCTTGGTTGTTGAAACTGGCGAAGTTCGCGAAGTCCATCACGTGGCACTGCTTGTTGGTTTTGGCGCCGCTGCAATAAATCCCTACCTCGCCATGGAAAGTGCTGAAGACTTGGTTCGTCAAGGAGTCATCACTGGAATAACGCCGGAGAAGGCGGTCTATAACCTCATCAAATCTTTGGGCAAAGGCGTTCTCAAGGTAATGTCAAAAATGGGAATCTCAACGATCGCTTCCTACACCGGAGCTCAGGTTTTTGAAGCCATTGGATTATCTACTGAAGTCGTTAACGAATATTTCACCGGCGTTACTTCTCGTCTGGGTGGAATTGACCTGGATGTTATTGCCGAAGAAACAATCAAGCGACATCACATTGCTTACCCACCGGGTGGGGAAGTTCCAGGTACTCGTCGACTTCCTATTGGTGGGGAATATCAGTGGCGCCGCGAAGGTGAGCCACATTTATTTGATCCAGAAACAGTTTTCACCTTGCAACATTCAACTCGCGCGAAGCGTTATGACGTATTCAAACGCTATACCCAGAAAATTGATGATCAATCGCAGGCGCTAATGACCCTTCGTGGTCTTTTCACCTTCAAAGATGGGTTGCGGCCGGAAATTCCATTGGATGAAGTAGAGCCAATTTCGGAAATCATCAAGCGATTTGCAACAGGCGCGATGTCCTACGGATCTATTTCGCAAGAAGCGCATGAAACGTTAGCAATCGCCATGAACCGCATCGGTGGAAAATCCAATACCGGTGAAGGTGGGGAGGACCCACTTCGTTATTTGGCAGAGACCAATGGTGATTCAAAACGCTCTGCAATTAAGCAGGTAGCCAGTGGTCGCTTTGGTGTGACCAGCGAATATTTAGTTAACGCCGATGACATTCAAATCAAGATGGCACAAGGTGCAAAGCCTGGCGAAGGTGGACAACTTCCAGGCGGCAAGGTGTATCCGTGGATTGCAAAGGTTCGATACTCCACGCCAGGCGTTGGCTTGATTTCACCGCCGCCACATCACGATATTTACTCCATCGAAGATCTTGCTCAGCTTATTCACGATCTTAAGAATGCAAATAAGCACGCTCGAATTCACGTCAAACTTGTTGCCGAAGTTGGTGTTGGGACTGTTGCTGCGGGCGTTAGCAAAGCCCATGCCGATGTCGTTCTCATTTCCGGTCACGATGGCGGAACCGGCGCATCCCCATTGACCTCGCTCAAACACGCAGGTGCTCCGTGGGAATTGGGACTAGCCGAAACTCAGCAGACCTTGATTCTTAACGGCCTTCGTGACCGTATTGTCGTTCAAGTTGATGGGCAAATGAAGACTGGTCGAGACGTCATCATCGGTGCACTACTTGGGGCAGAAGAGTTCGGATTCGCAACGGCGCCACTGGTTGTTTCCGGATGCGTCATGATGCGCGTCTGCCATTTAGATACCTGCCCTGTCGGTGTAGCCACACAAAATCCGGAATTGCGTAAACGTTTCTCCGGCAAACCAGAGTTCGTGGAAACCTTCTTCGAATACATCGCTGAAGAAGTTCGCGAGTGGTTGGCTAAGTTAGGTTTTCGCACGTTGGATGAGGCAATTGGCCAAGTCGAAGTTTTGGATACCCGCTTGGCAATCGAACATTGGAAGGCCAGTGGTTTAGATCTTTCTCCACTTCTGCTTTCACCAAGAGCATCAGAAAATGTAGCCCGAAAGAATGTAATAGCTCAGGATCATGGGTTAGCGGCTGCGCTGGATAACACGTTAATTGAACTTGCCAAAGACGCACTTAAGCAAGGAACTCCTGTTGTTATAGATCTGCCGGTGCGAAATGTTAATAGAACTGTCGGAACCATGTTGGGTGCGGAAATTACCCGAATTTATGGTGGTCAAGGTTTGCCAGACGGAACAATTGATATTTCCTTGCGCGGATCTGCTGGTCAATCTTTAGGCGCATTCATTCCCAACGGATTGACCTTGCGCTTATTTGGCGATGCAAATGACTTTGTCGGCAAAGGACTTTCGGGTGGACGTGTAATCGTTCGACCTGATCTGCAATCGACCTTCGATTCGCAAGAGAATGTCATCGCCGGAAACGTTATTGGATATGGCGCCACTTCTGGAGAAATCTTTATCCGTGGAGTTGTTGGTGAACGATTCTGCGTTCGTAACTCTGGTGCAACTGCAATCGTTGAAGGTGTTGGCGATCATGGTTGTGAATACATGACCGGTGGAATTGCCATGGTCTTGGGAAAGATTGGTCGCAACTTTGCCGCTGGCATGTCCGGAGGAAGGGCCTTCGTTCTGGACTTGGATCCTCGGCTGGTCAATGGTGAGCTGGTAGATGTGACTTCGCTGCCGTCAGATCAAGAGACTGTTGTTCGCGATTTGATTTCTAAGTTCTATCAGGAAACTGGATCACTAGCTGCAGCGCCGATCTTGGCCGACTGGGAGAATCAAAAGTCCCGAATCTCGATGATCTTGCCACGCGATTATGCTCGAGTCCTTTCCGCAATTGAGCGCGCAAAACGCGAAGGATTGCCCGTCGATTCAGTAATTATGGAGGCTATCAATGGCTGATCCACGCGGATTTCTTACCACTGCAAGGGAGTTGCCAAAGCGACGTCCCGTCGATGTGCGAATTCAAGATTGGAAGGAAGTTTATGAGCCTCAGGAATTTGCTCTGCTCCAAAAGCAAGCCGGGCGATGCATGGATTGTGGAATTCCGTTCTGCCACCAAGGATGCCCGCTAGGCAACTTGATTCCCGAATGGAATGACCTCATCTGGCGAGGCGAGCGAAATGAAGCGATTGATCGACTCCATGCGACAAATAACTTTCCAGAATTCACCGGACGTTTGTGTCCAGCGCCCTGCGAAACAGCGTGCGTCGTTGGGATCAATGCAGATGCAGTAACCATTAAGCAGGTAGAACTGAGGACCATCGAAGAAGCATTTTTCAATGGGAAAGTTCTCCCTCAACCACCGGATCGACTCACCGGCAAAACCATTGCGGTTATTGGATCAGGACCGGCTGGATTGGCAGCGGCGCAACAGTTAACCCGAGCAGGTCATACCGTTGCGGTCTACGAGCGAGCCGAGCGAATTGGTGGCTTGATGCGTTATGGAATTCCAGAATTTAAGATGGAGAAATCTATTTTGGATCGGCGATTAGCGCAGATGGAAGCTGAAGGGACTCGATTCCGTCCTGGCGTTAATGTGGGCGAAGAATTAACGGGTTCGCAACTACGGGTTAAATACGATGCAGTGGTCCTTGCCGTAGGTGCTACTGATTGGCGCGACATTTCGGTTCCAGGAAGAGACTCAAAGGGAATTTACCAAGCAATGCAATATCTTCCGTGGGGCAATAAGCAAGCCTTGGACGAACTCGATGGCGAGCCACCGATCAATGCACAGGGAAAACATGTCGTCATTCTCGGCGGCGGCGACACTGGCGCAGATTGTCTAGGAACTGCTATTCGACAAGGCGCCGCTAGCGTTACCCAATTGGAAATTATGCCAAGGCCAACGGAAAAGCGGCCAACATCCCAACCATGGCCAACTTATCCGATGTTGTATCGAGTCAGTAGCGCACATGAAGAATCTGGCGAGCGAATTTTTTCAGTCTCTACCGAAGAATTTCTTGCAGACGAGGCCGGTAATTTACGTGCGTTGAAAATTGTAGAAACCTCTTTGGTCAATGGAAAGTTTGAAAAGGTGGAAGGCTCAGAACAAGAACTTCGTGCCGATTTAGTTTTCCTTGCAATGGGTTTTGTCGGTCCAGAGAAATCTGCCTTGCTCACGCAACTGGAAGTCGAAGTGGATGAGCGCGGCAATATCAAGCGCGATAAAAATTTCCAGAGTTCCACAGAAGGAGTCTTTGTTTGCGGTGACGCTGGACGTGGGCAGTCGCTCATTGTGTGGGCGATCGCTGAAGGCAGAAGCGCTGCTGCGGCCGTTGATCACTATCTTGAAGGGCAGACTCAGTTGCCTGCTCCAATTCTTCCCACTGCACGTCCGATGATGGTTTAGGGGTTTTATCAATGCGTAGAGCAAAAATTGTTTGCACCATGGGTCCCGCTGTGGAATCTCCCGAAAAGATTACCGAGCTAATCGCTGCCGGAATGAATATGGCCCGACTTAATCTCTCTCACGGAGGTTACGAAGAGCATCTCAATCGATTGACTTTAGTTCGCGCTGCCGCCGAGGCAGCGGGTCGCCCCGTTGCAATCTTGGTGGATCTTCAAGGACCAAAGATCCGTTTGGCTCGTTTTGCCGATGGCCCTCATGAACTTTTCCGTGGCGATATTTTTACAATTACCACCGATGACGTAGTGG
The DNA here is from genome assembly GCA_903850565.1 of uncultured Actinomycetes bacterium. Lineage (GTDB taxonomy): Bacteria > Actinomycetota > Actinomycetes > Nanopelagicales > Nanopelagicaceae > CAIMZW01. The sequence goes on along the minus strand of CAINLV010000001.1, from coordinate 20,405 downwards.
GTACAAAAGAACGCGTTGGAACTACCTTTAAAGGATTGCCTGGAGATTGCAAACCAGGGGATCGAATTCTTATCGACGATGGCAAAGTCACGGTAGAAGTTGTTGAAGTCAATGGCAACGATGTCGTCACCACAGTTATCCAACCCGGTTTTGTTTCCAATAATAAAGGTATCAATTTGCCAGGGGTTGCAGTCTCAGTTCCGGCTATGTCTGAAAAAGATATCGAAGATCTTCGCTGGGGACTTCATGCTGGTGCAGATTTTATTGCGCTCTCTTTCGTCCGCTCGGCCAAAGATATTAACGATGTTCATCGGATCATGGATGAAGAAGGCATTCGCCGTCCGGTCATCGCAAAAATTGAAAAACCTCAGGCCGTTGAAAATCTTGAAGAAATTGTTGCCGCATTTGATGGAATCATGGTTGCCCGTGGTGACCTGGGCGTAGAACTTCCGATTGAGGAAGTTCCCCTCGTTCAAAAGCGCTGCGTGGTGCTAGCTAGAGAAAATGCCAAACCAGTCATCGTGGCCACTCAGATGCTTGATTCCATGATCTCAAATTCCACGCCAACGCGAGCAGAGGCCACAGATTGTGCAAATGCCGTTCTCGATGGCGCTGATGCGCTGATGCTCTCTGGTGAAACTAGCGTGGGCGATTTCGCAATTGAAGCAGTGAAAACCATGGCGCGAATAATTGAGCGCACCGAAGAAGCAATGTTGGATGCCATTCCACCGTTAAAGCACAATCCTCGGACAAAAGGTGGCGCCATTACAAAGGCCGCCGTGGAAGTTGCGGAAATTGTGGATGCAAAATTCCTGGTTGCCTTCACTCAAAGTGGCGATTCTGCTCGCCGGATGTCGCGGCTTCGCTCCCGAATTCCCATCATCGCCTTAACGCCGGAAATTGCCGTGTATAACCAATTGGCCCTTTCGTGGGGGATTGAGTCCATGATCACGCTGAGCGTGGATCACACCGATGAAATGGTGAAGCAGGTGGATTCGATGATGATCGCCTCAGATCGAGTTAATTTGGGCGAGTATGTTGTGATCGTGGCAGGTGCACCACCAGGAATTCCTGGCTCCACCAACGCTTTGCGAGTTCACCGAATCGGCGATGCCGTCGGAGGAGTAGCGGTTGCATACAGAAAATAACTGGAACTGAAGGTCATAGATTTTTCGCTATGATTTCCCGGCTATCTAGTTATATTGCCTCGGTACTCCAACGGTAGAGAGGGCGGACTCAAAATCCGCACAGTGTCGGTTCAAATCCGACTCGAGGCACATGGTCAGTTCGACGAATTCCCCTAAGCCATCGATGCCAGTTGCCGCAAAAAATCGTGGTCGAATATTGGTTGCCGAAGATGAGGCGATTATCCGACTGGATCTAGTAGAAATGCTAACCGAAGCCGGTTACCAGGTAGTGGCCCAAGCAAGCAACGGAATTGAAGCGATTGCACTTGCACAAGAACATCTCCCAGATTTAGCGATTCTGGATGTCAAGATGCCAGAACTCGATGGCATTTCGGCAGCTGCGGAAATCATCGCCATCGCGCCAGTCCTGATGCTGACTGCCTTTAGCCAACGCGAATTAGTAGAGCGGGCCAGAGATGCCGGAGCCATGGCTTATGTCGTCAAGCCATTTAGTATTTCCGATTTAGTTCCGGCAATTGAGATCGCCATGAGCCGGCACCAACAACTCAAGGCGTTATCTGATGAAGTTGCCGACCTCCACGATCGATTGGAAACTCGGAAGGTCATTGACCGGGCTAAAGGAATTTTGATGAAGGCGCTCAACCTCTCCGAACCGGAAGCCTTTAGCTGGATTCAGCGAGCGGCCATGGATCGTCGGATGACCATGAAACAAGTTGCTCAGGCTGTTATTTCTCCGGATTCGGTTCCCGAAAAATAGCCCTTCTCAGGGACTTTGTACTGAAAGTCGCGAATTCCTCGCATAAATAAGGTTAATTCTTTGTTTCACATATATGTCTTGCATAAAAGCGCCCAAATCGTTATCAAAAATCGCCTTTTTTGTTTGAATTAACCTCGCGTTCACCTATACCCTTCAGTCCTCCCTGTCCCGGGACAAAGTAACAGGAAGGTTTATATGAACAAGAACTCAAAGCGCGTTCTTGGCGCAGTAGCAGCAGTCACCCTCGTATTGGGAACTGTTGCAGTTACTTCTGCTCAAGCCGCAACAAAGACAGTGACATTGGTCTACCAAGGTCCATTGACCGGTACCGATGCACAGACAGGTCAAGATGAATTTTTGGGCGCGCAAACTGCCGTCCAGATGTACAACGACACAAACCCTGCCGTCAAAGTTAAGTTGATCCAAGCTGATGACCAAGGTGACGGTGCTGTTGCAGGCACAGTGGCTCCTGGTATCGCTGCTAACAAGGCCGTAATCGGTGTTGTTGGACCTGCTTACTCTGGCGCAAGTATTGCTTCGTTCCCATCGTACAAAGCAACTCGTTTAACCATGGTTTCTCCATCGGCTACTCGTGTAACTTTGACCGATACCAAGTCTCCAGATAATGGATACCCATTCTTCCACCGTGTTGTTGGTAACGATGCACTTCAAGGCCCAGCTGTTGTTCGCTGGTCAATTGATGGTGTCGATTCACCAAAGGTTTACGTCATTGATGACCAAACTCCATACGGAACCGGACTTGCACAAGCAGCTGTTGCTTACATCAAGTTGAAGAAGATCAACCAGGTTGGTTCTGACTCAGTCGTTCAAAAGACTTCTGATTACAGCGCAACTGTTTCTAAGATCAAGGCTTCAAAGGCCAACGTAGTTATCTACACCGGTTACTACCCAGATGGCGGCGCTCTTGCTAAGTCACTTAATGACAATGGCTGGAACGGCGTATTCGCTGGTGGCGATGGCGTTCTTAACGATGCATTCATCGACGTAGCTGGTAAGGCCGCTGCTGAAGGTGCAAAGTTCACCGCTCCTGCAGTTCCATTCGAAACTGCTGCTAGCGCTGCACAGCAAGCTGCCTTCACCAAGGCAACTGGTCTTAAGACCGCTGCTGGTCACGTTTATGTCACTGAAACCTTCAATGCAACCAACGTATTCATCTCTTGCATCAAGCTCGGTAAGGTCACTCGTGCTGGTATCCAGTCTTGTGTCGCTACCGGAACCTTCTTTGCACTTGATGGAAAGACCATCCTTAAGTTCACCCGTCAAGGTGAAGTTGTTGGCGGAGCTCCAGTTGGTGGCTTCCAGGTTGTTAAAGGCATCATCAAGTACTTCGGCGCAGTTTAAGCCTTTAGTATTTGAGCTTTAAAGAAGTACTTTGTAAGTAAGTGTCCCAGCACCTATTGGTGCTGGGACACTTCAAAATGTCAACGCCTAATATCAAAAAGTGGGTCAAATGAATTTTTCAGTTGTTGTCTCTCAATTTTGGCCGTTGCTTATTAATGGTCTGGCCCTTGGTTTTATTTATGTGCTTATCTCGTTGGGTTACACCATGGTCTATGGCGTTCTTCGCCTGATCAACTTTGCCAACTCCGAGATATTTATGGTCGGCACTTTCGCCACAGTAATTGTTTCTCGAAATTTCTTCGGGTTTAACCAAGATACGGATCCGCTTAGCGGCTTCAAACTATTTTTCGCAATGGGCGCTTGTCTTGTCGCTTCGATGCTGGTCTCCGGAGTGACCGCCGTGATCGTTGAACTCGTTGCTTACCGCAGGTTGCGCGCCAAAGGTACTAATCGACTCGCCAGTCTTATCTCGGCTATCGGCGTTTCAATCATCTTGCAAGAGGGCGTTCGTATCTTGACTCACTCGGTGCCGATGTCTAACCCTCGTCTGCTTCGCAAATTTAGCGTGGTGACTTTTGGTGATGTTGGAATTCGCGTCGATACCCTTCTGGTCATAGTTTTTGCAGCTGTTTTATTTTTCTCGGTCGATCGCTTTGTAAACAAAACTTTATTGGGCAAAGCCATTCGCGCCGTTTCGATGAGTGAAGAAACTTCTAAGCTCATGGGCATCAACCTCAATCGCGTTATTTCAGCCACCTTCTTAATCGGTGGTTCTATGACCGGTGCGGCAGCTTTCTTATATGAAACGGTTTATGAGAACACCAAGTACAACGTTGGTTTCTCCATCGGGCTAGCGGCATTTACTGCAGCAGTACTTGGTGGAATCGGAAATCTGCGCGGTGCTTTTTATGGTGGATTGTCCTTAGGGTTATTGGAGCAATTCGCTGCAGCAATTTTAGGTACTCAATGGAAAGCGGTTACCGTTTTCTTGGTGCTAGTCATGGTTCTTCTATTCAAACCGAACGGACTCTTTGGTGAAGCCGTTCAGCAAACGAGGGTCTAGCGATGATTAATATTCGAGATAAAGGCGCCGAACTATGGGAAACCTGGAATCGGCCAAAACGAATCACCTTCGTTCTGGTATTAATCGGCCTAGTGGGCTTACTTCCTTACGCGGGAGATTTTAGTTTTACCAGCATCCTCAATACCCCTATTAGTTCTTACCAGGCAGTGTTGGTCTATCCCGTGGGAATGTTTGTTCTCATGGCCCTTGGCCTAAATATCGTTGTTGGAAAGAGCGGATTATTAGATTTGGGTTATGTCGCCTTCTTCGCCATCGGCGCATACACAGCTGCCATCCTAGGAACCAAGACCCACCTCAATATCTGGGAGATTCTCCCCATCGGTATGGGCTTGGCCATGATCTCGGGCGTACTTTTAGGTCTACCAACACTGCGTCTTCGTGGTGATTACTTGGCCATTGTTACTCTCGGCTTCGGTGAAATTGTTCGCATCGTCGCGGTAAATAACCGCAGCACCGGTGGACCCAATGGAATTGCAAATGTTCCAAACCCTCCTTCGATCTTTGGCGTCAGATTCGCCCTAGATAATATGAAGGGCTTCTTTTGGATTATCTTTGTGATGATTCTGCTAGTGATTTGGATGGTTCGACGTTTAAGCATTCGTCGTCCAGGTCGGGCATGGGAAGCAATCCGTCAGGATGAGGATGTCGCCATGCTTATGGGCGTGCCAATTCTTCGTTACAAGATCTGGTCTTTTAGTATCGGTGCGGCAATTGGTGGCGCGGCTGGGGTAATTTTCGCCTCAAAGTCAATGTATGTAGCGCCAGATATGTTCACCTTCAACACCTCGGTTCTCATCTTGTCCTGCGTTGTCTTTGGCGGCATGGGAAATATCTGGGGCGTAGTACTCGGTGGAACGATTTTGGCATATTTGCCCGAGCGAATTCGCTTTATCAATAACGCTCGACAATTGGTCTTTGGATTGGCTTTGGTCGTCATCATGAATGTGCGTCCAGATGGCTTACTTCCACGGAAGAAGCGAGAGAAAATAACAAAGGTTTCTGCAAAGCCAGAAGGAGATTCAAATGTCTGAGCGAATTCTGGATTTGCAAAATGTCACGATGCGATTCGGCGGCGTATCGGCACTTGATGGCGTTAACTTCCACGTCAACAAAGGCGAAATTTGTGCACTCATCGGCCCTAACGGAGCTGGCAAGACAACGGTATTTAACGTAGTAACTGGTGTGTATACGCCTACTTCTGGCGAGATCCTTTTTAACGGGGAATCTCTCATCGGGAAGAAGCGAAATATCATTACCCGTACCGGCGTTGCTCGTACCTTCCAGAACGTTCGTCTTTTCGGTGAAATGACTGCATTAGAAAATGTCATGACCGCATCTGATGTGCATAAGAAGACCGGGTTAGTTGGTGCTTTGTTTGGTACTCCTCGGGCACGTCGCGAAGAGCGAGAAGGCAAAGAGCGAGCGCATGAACTCTTAAAGTTTATGGGTATCGATCATCGTTCCGATCAATTGGGCAAGAATTTGCCTTACGGAGATCAACGACGGTTGGAGATCGCCCGAGCGCTTGGAACCGAACCACAGTTGCTCCTCTTGGATGAACCTGCCGCTGGTTTCAATCCTGCCGAAAAAGATGCCCTTGCAATCACCATCCGAAAGATTAGAGATTCTGGATATACCGTCTTGCTCATCGAGCACGATATGTCTTTGATTATGGGTATATCCGATCGCGTTTCGGTCTTGGACTTTGGCGTAAAAATCGCTGACGATATTCCATCCGTTGTTCAAAATGATCCAAAGGTTATTGAAGCCTATTTAGGAGCGCCAGCTGATGCGTCTTGAAATTAAAGATCTCCACGTTTTCTACGGAAAAATTGAAGCGATCAAGGGAATTAGCGTCACCGTAAATCAGGGTGAAATTGTTACTTTGATTGGTGCCAATGGTGCGGGTAAAACCACAATGCTCAAAACCATCTCTGGGCTCCGTCCAGTTGCAAGCGGACAAATTTTGTTTGATGGCCAAGATATTTCGAAGGTATCTGCTCACGATCGCGTAAGCCTAGGAATATCACAGGCACCGGAAGGCCGGGGAATTTTCCCTGGAATGACCGTGCTAGAGAATCTGGAAATTGGTAAATATTTCCGCAAAGAGCGTAAGAACGAGATGTCGGAAGATCTGGAAAAGGTTTACCACCTATTTCCCAGGTTGAAGGAGCGAGCTACTCAAGCTGGGGGAACCTTGTCTGGCGGAGAGCAGCAGATGCTTGCAATCGGTCGCGCCCTAATGGCTCGGCCTAAGGTCTTGCTTTTGGATGAACCATCCATGGGATTAGCGCCAATGATGATTGCAAATATTTTCCGAATCATTACTGAGATCAACCAAAGCGGAACCACAATTCTGCTGGTCGAGCAGAACGCTCAACAGGCGCTCCAACGCGCGCACCGAGCATATGTTTTAGAAACTGGTCATGTTGTGAAGGAAGCAAAAGCCTCCGACCTACTTAATGATCCAGATGTAAAAGCTGCCTACCTTGGTACTGGAGCTGCTGCCGCTCACTAGCTATTAGTCTCAGGCTCGCTCGGCAAGTATTAAACAGGTGATTCGTGCCGTACAGGTTCGTTCGTCCGCTTCATTGGTAATGACAATCTCGTAAGAACAGAGCGTGCGACCTAGTGATATCGGCGTGGCAACGCCAGTTACTAAACCAGTTCTAGCAATTTTGTGGTGCGTTGCATTGATATCTACGCCAACGATTTTGCGATGGGGACCTGCATGTAGCGCAGTTCCAATCGAGCCCAAGCTCTCGGCCAGAACCACATTTGCGCCACCGTGCAGATAGCCCATGGGCTGGGTATTTCCTTCAACGGGCATAGTGCCCACCATTCGTTGGGGACTGGCCTCCAAGATTTTAATTCCCATCTTGGTATCTAATTCGGCATAACCACGCTTATTCAACTCTTCTAGGTAATCAGGCATGGCTTAAGTCTAGCCAAGCCAAACTGCAGCAATGCCAGATGAAACATCTACAATCCCACTATGACCAAGCGACTCTTGCTAGTTGATGGACATTCGCTGGCTTATCGCGCCTTTTATGCATTGCCGGTGGAGAACTTCGCTACTTCGGCGGGGCAACCCACTAATGCGATTTACGGTTTTGCTTCGATGTTGATCAACCTTATTAGGGATGAAAAGCCAACCCACATCGCCACCGCCTTCGACGTCTCCCGAAAGACTTTTCGAAGCGAAAAATTTCCAGAATATAAAGCCAATCGCAGCGCAACCCCAGATGAATTCAGGTCGCAGACAACCTATCTCTTCGAATTGGTCCACGCGATGGGCATTCGCCATTTTGCGCTGGAGGGATTTGAAGCCGACGATATTATCGCCACATTTGCTACCCAGGCAGAAGCACAGGGATTTGAGACCTTGATCTGCACCGGAGACCGGGACTCATTCCAATTGGTCTCTCCATTAGTCACAGTTCTCTATCCAAAGCGTGGCGTCACTGATCTAGCTCGGATGACTCCGGCGGCTGTGGCAGAGAAGTATGGCCTCACCCCACTTCAATACCCTGACTTCGCCGCCCTTCGCGGAGACCCCAGCGATAACTTGCCTTCAGTGCCTGGTGTCGGCGAGAAAACCGCAAGCAAATGGATTCAAGAATATGGATCACTCAAGGAATTGGTGGCCCGTGCTGATGAAGTAAAGGGCAAAGCCGGTGATTCGTTACGTGAAAATCTGGCCAGTGTTTTGCTCAATCGTGAGCTGACTCAATTGGACCGATCAGTGGAATTAAATGCCCAGATAGATGACCTTCTGTGGGGCGGTATACAAAAGAATCAAATCAACTCACTTCTGGATCAATTAGAGATAAAAGCGTTGAAAGAACGAGTAAAAGTTCTCTTGCCTGCCACCGAAACGGATGAAGAAATCGTCGAGATTGAAAACCTTAGTCCGGTGGTGGTTCGGGATTTAACATCTGAAGCTCTTACCGAATTATTGAAAGGCCGTACCGAGCCAGTAGCTGTCGATTTCCTAATTACAGATGGAAATATTTTGGAATATGCGGTGGCCGTCGGCGCCCAGGAAGTGATTGTGGCTCGCGATTGCCGGATCGGGGAGTGGTTCTTTAACGATTCGATTCCTAAATGGACCCATGGAGGCAAAGCAGCTCTTCGTTCAATTGGCGGTGCTGGAATCATTTTTGATACTGAATTGGCAGCATATTTAGTCAACCCAGGTACAAGGAATTTATCTCTTGCTGATTTAACCGAGCGATTCCTTGGCGTAGTGAATGCCGAACAGGAATTGGATCTCTTTACCGCTTTTGATGGTGCCGGGGCGGCCAAAATTTTCGCTCTCGTTCCTATCCTAGAAAAATTAATAGATGAACGGGATATGGCATCACTTCTGGCAGATCTCGAGTTGCCGGTAATGATGGACCTTGCCGAAATGGAACAAGTTGGAATTTGTGTCGATCGCCAAAAATTGGATGAGCTGGCCTCCTTCTTTCGCAATGAAGTGGATCGTGAAACTCAAGCCGCGCATGTTGCAGCAGGTCGAGAATTCAATGTGGGTTCTCCGAAGCAGTTGCAGGTAATTCTCTTTGATGAATTGAAACTTCCCAAGACTAAGAAAATTAAAACCGGATATACCACCGACGCCGAAGGTCTGGAGTGGCTCTTTGCCAAAACCAGCCATCCGCTGCTTCAACATTTGCTACGAATCCGTGAGACCAGCAAATTACTCACAACAATTGAAGGATTGGTATCGGCCATTGGAAAAGATGGCCGGATCCACACTGATTTTCAGCAGACCGTTGCCGCAACCGGACGTCTCTCTTCTACCAATCCGAATTTGCAGAACATTCCAGTTCGGACTGAGGAAGGTCGCAGAATCCGCGATTGTTTTGTTGCCGCCTCGCCCTACTCAACGCTACTGACTGCCGATTACAGCCAAATTGAAATGCGCATCATGGCCCATTTGTCGCATGATCAGAAACTTATCGAAGCCTTTAAAAGCGGTGAAGATCTACACTCCACCGTCGCCTCTCTGGTCTTTGGTGTTCAAGCCCACGATGTAGATCCGGAGATGCGCCGACAGATTAAGGCCATGTCCTATGGTTTGGCCTACGGCCTCTCTTCCTACGGTTTGGCGCAGCAACTCAATCTCTCACCAACGGCAGCCGCTGAGTTGATGGATCAATACTTCTCGCGCTTTGGCGGCATTAGGGATTACCTCAAGACCGTAGTCGAAGCGGCACGACAAGTCGGATACACCGAAACAATCATGGGCCGACGACGCTATCTCCCCGATTTGCTCCAAGAAAATAGGGCGCGCAGAGAAGTAGCCGAACGCATGGCACTGAATGCTCCGATCCAAGGATCTGCCGCTGACATCATTAAAGTTGCAATGATCCATTCGCGTGCTGCAATGAGAGAAGCACATTTACAATCTCGATTATTGCTCCAGGTCCACGATGAACTCATCTTTGAAGTCTTCCCGGGAGAAGAAGAACAACTCACTGAATTGGTACGGCGAGAAATGGGAAGCGCTTTTGCTCTCTTGGTGCCATTGGATGTCAATATTGGAATGGGAAAGAGCTGGGATTTAGCAGCCCATTAATTTTCGGAGGAGAGCACATCCCCTAAAGCTTCGGTATCTTCCTCTTTTGTGGGGATCTTGTCCGCAGCTGCTAATAAATTTTTGCCGACCGTGATGATGAATAACCCAATTGCTACAGCGATGGTTGTGGCTGCCAGGCACCATCTAGGGGAGTAGTGATCAGCGACGTAGCCACCTAAGGTTTCACCTAGGGCGGCGCAGGTTCCTTCCACTGTCCATAGCCACCCCAGCGCGGCAACAGCGGTGCCACGTGGACGAACGGCTTCAGTAATTTCCCAATAGAAAACTTGTTGTCCGCCATTGGCCAACCCGATCGCACCAACCACGAGCATCATGCTCCAGTCGGGGTAGGTAAAAGCCAACGGGATGCTGGCGATAAACCAAAAGAAGTACCCAATCCGGAATGCTTTGAGTGGCGAAGTTTTTCGAGAGATCAAGCCAGCGAAGAGACCGCCCACAACTGTTGTCGCAGCAAGAGTTGCCAAAATAGTTCCAGCCCGGTGTGGCAAATTTTCTTGAGTTGCAAAGGCAGGTATTCCTATGAAAAAAGCGCCCATCCCCAAGCCGATAAATACGCCTTCCAACATAAGCAGGCGAATGCCGGCAACTTTCCAAATGGGAAGTTCGCCCTTCACCTTTTTTTCCGGGATCCACGCCTTAGCGGCCGGAACGAAGGAGAGCGTTGCTCCAGTAATCAGCATCAGCCCAGCGGTTAATTGGAGGGCTCGTTCCGGATGACTTGAGAGAGCTAAGGTGGTGGCAATTACCGGTCCAAATACTCCGACAATGTTCATCACGGAGGTATCGATCGCATAAGCGGTTCTGATGAGATCGGCCGACACCACAATCTTCCACATTGGCCGAACCGAGAGATTTACCGGGGGAGCTGAAAATCCCAAGATGAAGGCCAAGGTCACCAGTTGGGTTCCACCATGACCATGATTAAAAAGCAGGATTAAACTGGCATAAGTTGGGATAAATATTCGAATCGGCCACTGCAAGCCCCATTTATCCATAATGGAACCGCGAAGACCGGCCGTTACTGCGCCCGCTAGGCCATTGAGCCCTACCGCCAGCCCAGCAGTGGAAATCGAATGGGTGTCATGCTGGACTTTGAAGTAGATGCCTAACCCCACCATGGAATAGGCGATTCGGGCCGGAAAAGCACTTAAAAGGAGCGCTTGTGCACCGCGAAGACGCAAGACCGACCAATAACTGTGCACGAACGAATCCTATATGTTCGTTAATTGGCGATATCTCTAGTTTAAGTAGATTAATCCGAGTTTGACCCTCATTCACGCGTAAAGGTACCCTTGCCCTTCGTCCTATCCCTACTACTTCTATCCCAACTGGAGCACCTTGAGTCCCTCACAAATTGCAGTAAATGACATTGGTTCAGCAGAAGATTTTCTCGCCGCTATTGAAGGCACCATCAAGAATTTTAATGATGGAGATTTAGTTTCCGGAATTGTCGTACAAGTTGACCGCGAAGAGGTCCTTCTTGACATTGGCTATAAAACCGAAGGCGTTATCCCTTCCCGTGAACTTTCCATCCGACATGACATTGATCCTTCGGAAATTGTAAAAGTTGGCGATCGAGTTGAGGCTCTCGTCCTACAAAAAGAAGATACAGAAGGCCGTCTGATTCTTTCCAAGAAGCGCGCACAGTACGAGCGTGCCTGGGGAGAGATCGAAGGAAAGAAAGAACGCGACGAAGTCGTTACGGGAATTGTTATTGAAGTTGTTAAGGGTGGTCTCATCGTAGACATCGGACTTCGCGGATTTTTGCCAGCATCTCTCGTTGAAATGCGTCGAGTACGCGATCTGACTCCATACATTGGCAAGCAGGTTGAGGCCCGAATCATTGAACTCGACAAGAACCGCAACAACGTTGTGCTCTCTCGTCGTGCTTATTTGGAACAAACTCAATCAGAATCCCGCACCACTTTCCTTAACCAACTACAAAAGGGTCAAGTACGCACCGGCGTAGTTTCCTCCATTGTTAACTTCGGTGCCTTTGTTGATCTTGGTGGCGTTGATGGTTTGGTTCACGTTTCTGAACTTTCTTGGAAGCACATCGATCACCCAAGTGAAGTTGTTGAAGTTGGCGACGAAGTAACCGTTGAAGTTCTTGAAGTTGATTTTGAGCGCGAGCGCGTTTCGCTCTCATTGAAGGCCACCCAAGAAGATCCTTGGCAAGCATTTGCCCGCACTCACACCATCAATCAAGTTGTTCCTGGTGAAGTCACTAAGTTGGTTCCATTCGGCGCCTTCGTACGCGTCTTTGAAGGAATTGAAGGACTTGTTCACATCTCCGAGCTTGCCGAACGGCATGTCGAGATTCCAGAGCTGGTTGTTCAAGTTGGCGATGAGTTGTTCGTCAAGATTATCGATATCGATCTAGAGCGTCGTCGAATTTCCCTCTCCTTGAAGCAAGCTAATGAAGGCCATGAAGTCGAAATCGAAGCCTTCGATCCATCCCAATATGGCATGCCAGCTCGTTACGATGCTGAAGGCAACTTCATCTATCCAGAAGGTTTTGACTCCGATACCCAGGAGTGGAAGCCAGGATTTGAATCCGAGCGCGAAGCTTGGGAGCGTCAGTACGCTGAAGCCCAATCTCGTTTCTTGGCACATAAGAAGCAGAAGGAAGAAGCCAAGGCTGCTGATGCGGCTGCCGACCTCCTTCCTGCCGAAGCTGTTGCAGAATCAGTAGTTGAGATCGAGCCAGAGGCTTAATTTCAACGGTTCGAAGTCGAACCAACCTAGAGTTAAGGGCACTGGCTACGGTCGGGGCCCTTTTCCATGTCGCATTATTTGAGGTTTCATCCTGTCCGTACCAATGACTAAGGTGGTGGGGTGCTCGTTATCGCTCTTACCGGTGGAATTGGATCCGGAAAATCTCTCGCGGGGGAGTACTTTCGCGCATTGGGGGCGATTGTTATTGATTCTGATCAATCGGCCCGAGACGTGATTGAAAGAGGCAGTGAGGGATTTGATGAAATCGTACTTCGATTTGGCGATCAGATACTGCGCAACGGCGAGATCGATCGAAAGAAATTGGCGGAAATTGTTTTTGCAGATTCTCAAGCCCGGTTGGATTTAGAAGCGATAACACATCCGCGGATTCGTGAAGCTTTCGAAGAAGTTGTTAAGTCTGCCCCTGACGATGCAATCATCATAAATCAGATTCCCTTGTTAGTAGAAACTCAAGGAAAATATCGCTTCGATCTCGTGATCGTCATCACCGCACCAGAAAGTCTACGTCGCGAACGACTCATTAAGCGTGGACTTGGTAGTGCCGATATTACACAGCGAATTTCGGCTCAAGTATCAGATGATCTTCGAATTGCACAAGCCGATTTCGTGATTACAAATGATGGCGATAGCGACCGTCTTCTCCGCCAAATCGAGCAGTTGTGGTTTGCAGAACTGATTCCACAAAATTCTGGAAAAGCATGAGACCGGTTACTGAGCTACAGCGAAAGGTAAACCCTTTTCAAGTCATTAGTGATTACATCCCCTCGGGTGATCAACCAACGGCAATTGCCGATATGGTAAAAAGAATTGAACGCGGCGATCAAGATGTAGTTCTCTTGGGCGCCACCGGAACTGGAAAGTCAGCAACCACTGCCTGGCTCATTGAGAAGTTACAGCGACCGACACTGGTAATCGCACCCAATAAGACTTTGGCTGCGCAGTTGGCTAATGAATTTAAAGAGCTTATGCCCAACAATGCAGTGGAATATTTTGTTTCTTACTACGACTATTATCAACCAGAAGCATATGTTCCCCAAACCGATACCTTTATTGAAAAGGATAGCTCGGTCAACAGCGAGGTGGAGCGGCTGCGTCACTCGGCTACCAATTCCCTCTTAACGCGGCGAGATGTCATCGTAGTTGCAACAGTTTCCTGTATTTATGGACTTGGTACGCCACAGGAGTATGTGGATCGAATGATCCGACTTCGAGTCGGCGACTCGATCGAAAGAAATCATCTGCTTCGAAAGTTTGTGGAAATTCAATATAAGCGCAATGACATCGCATTTGAACGCGGTACCTTTCGCGTCCGCGGGGACACGATTGAAATCATTCCCATGTATGAAGAATTAGCGCTTCGAATCGAAATGTTCGGAGATGAGATTGAACGGATAATGACGCTTCATCCACTCACCGGAGAAATAGTTCGTGATGAAACCGAAATGTATGTCTTTCCCGCAAGCCATTATTCGGCTGGGCCTGAAACAATGAATCGTGCGATCGCCGCTATAGAAATTGAAATGGAAGCCAAAGTCGCCGACTTTGAACGCCAAAATAAGTTGTTGGAAGCGCAGCGAATCCGGATGCGAACTACCTTCGATATTGAAATGATGCGCCAACTGGGATTTTGTTCGGGTATTGAAAATTACTCTCGCCATATCGATGGCCGAGACCCCGGCTCAGCTCCTAATTGCCTCATGGACTACTTTCCCGAGGATTTTCTCGTTGTCATAGATGAATCCCACGTAACCGTTCCCCAGATAGGGGCCATGCACGCTGGCGACGCCTCGCGAAAACAGACCTTAGTAGAGCATGGCTTTCGTCTGCCTTCTGCTTTGGACAACAGACCGCTTCGCTTTGACGAGTTCCTGACCCGTAAGGGACAGACGGTTTACCTCTCTGCCACTCCAGGAAAGTATGAAATGGAGAAAGTCAGAGGTGATGTGGTCGAGCAAGTCATCCGACCAACGGGACTTATAGATCCACAAATCATCCTCAAGCCAGTAAAAGGCCAGATCGATGATCTTGTTCATGAAATTCGGATCCGAGCGTTACGGAACGAAAGAATTTTGGTGACAACTCTTACTAAAAAGATGTCCGAGGATTTGACTGACTATCTGCTCGGTTTGGATATCCGAGTCCGATATCTTCATTCGGAGGTGGATACGCTCCGACGGGTGGAACTTCTCCGTGAATTACGTTCGGGGGAGTATGACGTTCTCATCGGAATCAACTTACTTCGCGAAGGCTTAGACCTTCCCGAAGTATCTTTAGTTGCAATTCTCGATGCCGATAAAGAAGGATTCCTTCGTTCTGCGACCTCACTTATTCAAACCATCGGGCGAGCGGCTCGAAATGTTTCTGGCGAAGTGCATATGTACGCCGACAACATCACCAAATCCATGGCACAGGCCATAGATGAAACCAACCGAAGAAGAGCCAAACAGATTGCTTACAACGTTGCTAACGGTATTGATCCGACCCCACTTCGAAAGAAAATTGCCGATATAACCGATTTGATTACGAAAGAAGTTGCGGATACCCAGACTTTGACTGACAGTTTGGCTCGTGGCCCTAGGTCATCCAAATCGGTAGCAATCGGCGTGCATGCAAAGAACCTAGTTACTCTGCCGCGACAAGAGCTCATGGCTCTCATAGAATCGTTGACTGATCAGATGAAATTGGCTGCCGGGGATTTGCAATTCGAGTTGGCAGCCCGGCTCCGCGATGAAATTCGAGAATTAAAAAAGGAACTTCGAGGAATGGAAGAGGCTGGTACGTGAACTCAGATCGACTAATTATTCGAGGTGCCCGAGAACATAACCTAAAGAATGTCTCCCTGGATTTACCTCGAAATTCGCTGATTGTTTTCACGGGTCTTTCGGGTTCCGGAAAATCGTCCCTTGCTTTCGACACCATTTTCGCTGAAGGCCAACGTCGATACGTGGAGTCACTTTCGGCTTACGCCCGTCAATTCTTGGGGCAGATGGATAAGCCCGATGTGGATTTCATTGAGGGTCTCTCTCCGGCCGTTTCTATTGACCAAAAATCGACCAATCGGAACCCACGTTCCACAGTAGGAACTATTACTGAGGTTTACGATTACCTTCGCCTTCTCTTTGCTCGGGCTGGTCGGCCGCACTGCCCCAATTGTGGGAAATCTATTTCAAAGCAGACACCGCAAAATATTGTTGATCAAATCTTAGAAATGCCCGCTTCAACACGATTTCAAATATTGGCCCCCGTGGTTCGTGCTCGTAAAGGTGAATTTCTTGATCTTTTCAAAGAATTTACCGTACAAGGTTTTTCCCGAGCCCGAGTCGATGGTGTCGTCTACCAACTTGCCGAAGTTCCAAAATTAAAGAAGCAAGAGAAACACACCATTGAGGTCGTAGTAGACCGACTGACCGCAAAGGCCGATTCCAAAACTCGTTTAACCGATTCGATCGAGACCGCGCTCAAGCTAGCCAGTGGATTGGTGGTTCTTGATTTTGTAGATATCAAAGAGGGCGAAGAAGGCAAAGAGCGCACCTATAGCGAGCACATGGCCTGTCATGATTGTGGTCTATCTTTTGAAGAATTGGAACCGCGTTCTTTTTCATTTAACTCGCCATTTGGTGCCTGTCCAGAGTGCAGCGGCATCGGAACGCAATTGGAAGTCGATGAAGAACTGATAATTCCAGATGACTCCATTTCAATTAATGAGGGTGCGATCGCGCCATGGTCCAGTAGTCATACCTCGGAATATTTCAATCGGCTTCTCGAAGGACTTGGCGCAGAGATAAATTTTTCTCTCGATAATCCTTGGAAGAAACTTTCGGTAAAAGCAAAGACCGCCATTCTCCATGGCTCTGATTACGAAGTTCATGTCAAATATAAGAATCGTTACGGCCGAGTTCGAAATTACACCTCTGGCTTCGAAGGTGTCATCCCATTCATTCATCGCAAGCACTCTGAAACCGAGAGCGAACATAGTCGCGAAAAGTACGAGTCCTACATGAGGCAGATCCCGTGTCCGACCTGTAACGGAACTCGATTGAAGCCAGAAGTTCTGGCGGTAACCCTGGGTGGCAAAAGCATTGCGGCGATCTGCGAACTTTCGCTCTCCGAGTGTGCTCAATTTCTTAAGAAGATCTCCCTAACCGCTCGAGAAAAGAAGATTGCCGAACGTGTCCTCAAAGAGGTACACGCCCGCATGGGTTTTCTTCTCGATGTTGGCTTGGACTACTTATCCTTGGATCGTCCTGCTGCCACACTCTCGGGTGGTGAAGCGCAACGAATTCGGTTGGCTACCCAGATCGGTTCCGGGCTCGTTGGAGTTCTCTATGTTTTAGATGAACCAAGTATTGGACTTCATCAACGCGACAATCGAAAATTGATCGAGACCCTGACCCGATTGCGAGATCTGGGAAATACTTTGATCGTCGTTGAGCACGATGAAGACACTATTCGTACCGCGGATTGGATCGTAGATATTGGCCCAGGTGCGGGAGAGCATGGCGGACATGTGGTTTCTTCCGGCGATTATCAAGCGTTAATAGATGCGCCGGATTCCATCACGGGTGCCTACTTATCGGGTCGAATGAAAATCGATATTCCCGAAGTTCGCCGGCCATTGGAGAAAGGTCGCGCTATCACCGTTAAGGCAGCTCGGGAGAACAACCTGCAAAATATCGATGTCACTTTTCCATTGGGCGCATTTGTCGCGGTCACTGGTGTCAGTGGCTCGGGAAAATCCACTTTGGTAAATGACATCCTCTATGCCACCTTGGCCAATAAATTAAATGGGGCACGAATTGTTCCTGGTCGCCATCGAACGGTGACCGGTTTGGAACAGCTCGACAAAGTGGTCCATGTGGATCAATCTCCGATTGGTCGGACTCCACGTTCTAACCCCGCGACCTATACCGGGTTGTTCGATAAAGTTCGCGCGCTTTTTTCCGAAACCACTGAGGCGAAGATCCGGGGTTACCAACAAGGCAGATTCTCTTTCAACGTCAAAGGTGGCCGGTGCGAAAATTGTGCTGGCGATGGAACTATTACTATTGAGATGAACTTCCTTCCCGATGTCTATGTTCCATGCGAGGTCTGTCATGGTGCTCGCTACAACCGAGAAACATTAGAGGTCCACTACAAAGGCAAGACGATCGCCGATGTATTAAATATGCCGATAGAGGAAGCCTTTGGATTCTTTGAATCCGTACCAGCCATCGCCCGTTACCTGAAAACTCTTAACGAGGTTGGGCTTGGGTATGTTCGACTCGGTCAATCGGCCCCAACCCTCTCTGGTGGCGAAGCACAACGCGTTAAGTTAGCAACGGAACTTCAGCGTAGATCTACTGGCCGGACAATTTATGTTTTGGATGAGCCCACAACCGGTCTTCATTTCGAAGATGTCCGAAAACTTCTCATAGTTCTTAACCGCTTGGTCGATACCGGAAATACCGTGATCGTTATCGAACATAACTTAGATGTGATTAAGTCGGCAGATTGGGTAATTGATCTTGGTCCAGAAGGTGGCTCCAAGGGTGGATTGCTCGTCGCCGAAGGAACCCCGGAAGAGGTAGCCAAGAACCCAGCTAGTTATACCGGGGCATTCCTTGCAGAAGTGTTGACGGGACAGCGGGTCTAGCGATGAGTTACTCGTGACGGAGCCATCGAGCTACAGACCGACGCTCATCCCTTCAGAGCCGGGTGTCTACCGCTTCTTTGATGAAAAGGGCACCGTCATCTATGTCGGCAAGGCAAAGAATCTTCACTCGCGGCTAAATTCCTATTTTCAAAGTAATCTCCCCGAGAAAACTTATCGGATGGTTCACACAGCGGTGCGCGTAGATTGGACCATCGTCAACACCGAAGTGGAAGCGTTGCAGTTGGAATTCACCTGGATTAAAAGTGAGAATCCAAGATTTAATATTCAGTTTCGCGATGATAAGTCCTATCCCTATCTAGCCTTGAGCGTTAAAGAAGAATTTCCCCGACTTTTCATCTCCCGGGCAAAGAAACGGGCGGGAACTAAATATTTTGGGCCCTTTGCCCACGCCTGGGCACTTCGAACAACCTTTGATGTATTGCTCAAGATCTTCCCAGTACGAAGTTGTAGCGACTCAAATTTTGCGCGCGCTGTGCGCACCAAGCGGCAATGCTTACTCGGCGATATCGGTAAATGCGCTGCACCATGCGTGGGTTGGGTCAGTCCCAGCGAACATCAGCAGTTAGCCCTTGGCTTGGCACATTTCCTGGACTCCAAACCAGAGGACATCGCCGCTCAAATTGAAGCCGAGATGGTGAATGCCGCCGCTCAAGAAGAATTCGAAAAAGCTGCCAAGTTGCGCGATCAACTAGAAGCGCTGCGAAAAGCAGTGGAATCTTCTGACGCCACACTCTCTGAGAATCTCAACGCCGACGTTTTTGCAGTTCACGAAGAGATAACTCATGCAGCGGTTTCGCTCTTCTCGGTCAGACACGGCCGCATAGTTGGCTCGCGTTCTTGGATTGTCGATCGCTCCGAAGTACTGGAAAACGAGAGCGTTATCGAAGCGGTACTTCCACGTGTTTATGCCGAATCCGAACCTCCATCAGAGATCCTGGTCGATCACTTGCCCGAATTTAGTAAGCCGCTCCAAGATTGGCTGGAAGATAGAGCTGGACACAGGGTAAGTATCGTGGAGCCGCAACGAGGCGATAAATTCGAACTCATCAAGACGGTAGATCGAAACGCACATCAATCCCTCATTCAATATCTCAGCAAAAGATCCAACGATGCCAGTGTCAGCGGTAGAGCCTTGGAGCAAATCGCGGAATATCTAGATCTGGCCGAAGCGCCACTGCGCATCGAATGTTTCGATATATCCAATACCCAAGGAACCAACATGGTCGCATCCATGGTTGTCTTTGAAGATGGCCAAGCAAAGAAGAGTGAATATCGAAGATTCGCTATTACAGATACTGAAGTGATCGATGACACCAGAGCCATGTACCACGTACTCACCAGACGACTAAAACGATACCTCGCCGAGAAAGATTTAAATCTGGATGACATTGCGATTGCCGGTGGCTCACGACCTCGTTTTGCTTATCCGCCACAGCTCATCGTTGTTGATGGCGGAGCGCCGCAAGTAGCTGCGGCGCGTGCGGCGCTGGCTGATTTAGGGATTAGCACAATTGCGCTCTGTGGCTTGGCCAAACGCCTTGAAGAAGTCTGGTTGCCTGGAAATCCGGACCCGGTCATCTTTCCAAGGCACAGTGAAGGCCTCTACCTCCTCCAGCGAGTCCGGGATGAAGCGCACCGGTTTGCGATTACCTTCCATCGAAGCAAACGTTCCAAGGTAATGCTGGAATCGCTACTTGATGAAATTCCACAATTGGGAGAGGTACGCCGCGCTGCGTTACTTCAGGCCTTTGGTTCGGTATCGGCGCTTCGAAAGGCCGATGTAGAAGCAATATCTGCCATCCCCGGAATTGGCGAACAGACCGCTCGGTTGATTTTGGCACATCTTCCAGAGGGCGCTCCAGGTGTCAACCTTATGAGTGGCGAAATTCTGGATTCTTGATCGCCATAAATTATCCAAAGAAACGAAGTAACATAAGGAGTACCGAGCAGAAAGCATAAAGTGGAGGCGTTAATGTCCAGCGAAGTTGTTGTCATTACTGGCATGAGCGGTGCGGGTCGTTCCACGGTTGCCCACTCGATGGAGGATTTAGGTTGGT